>CAZIIB010000318.1:0-5133 GCA_964539125.1 uncultured Thermoanaerobaculia bacterium
CTATCGCGGGGAGCCCCTGGTGATCGCCGCGCGGCTTCCCGGAGGCGGGGGCGGCACGGTGGAGATCCGCGGCGAGCGGGGCGGCGTGCCGTGGCGCTCGCTCGAGCGCCTGGACGGCGGCGCGGACCATGCGGGCGTCGCCCGGCTCTGGGCACGGCGCAAGATCGCCGCCCTGATGGACCAGGGCGTCGGAGGTGCACCCGCCGACCAGGTCCGGGCTCAGGTGGTTCAAGTGGCCCTCGCGCACCACCTGGTGTCGAAGTACACCAGCCTGGTGGCCGTGGACGTGACGCCCGCGGCGCCGGCCGGGACGACACCGCAGACCCACCGGCTGCCGGTGAACCTGCCGGCGGGCTGGAGCGACGACGAGGTGGCCGGTTCCCTGCCCCAGACCGGAACGCCCGCCCGGCTCCTTTTCCTCCTGGGGCTCGCGGCGCTCGCCGGAGCCGTCCTTCTCGGCGCCACCGGGAGGGGGTCGTGAGGCGCGTCGGTCGGCGGCGCGCGGTGGCGGCGGCCCTCGGGGTCGCCGCCCTCGGCCTCCTGGCCCAGGCGGCCTGGATCCCGGCCAAGGCGGTCCTCGCCCAGCTCCTCCTGCGCGACGCCTGGCAGCGGGCGCGCACCGGCGAGGCCGAGCCCCGGCCGTGGCCCTGGGCCGACACCTGGCCGGTGGCACGGCTCACGGTGCCCGGCAGCGGGGTCGAGCTCTACGTCCTCGCCGGCGCCAGCGGCCGCTACCTGGCCTTCGGCCCGGCGCACGTCGCGGGCACCGCCCGGCCCGGAAGGGTGGGCAACTGCGCCCTCGCCGGGCATCGGGACACGAGCTTCGCCTTCCTGCGCGACCTCGAGCCGGGCGACGAGCTGGTCCTCGAGACCTCGGACGGCCGCCGGCGCCGCTACCGGGTGAGCGAGACCGGCGTCTTCGACCGGAGCGACACGTGGCTCCTCGCTCCGCAACCGGTGGCGGGGCCCGAGCGGCTGCTCACCCTGATCACCTGCTACCCCTTCGACGCGGTGGTTCCCGGCGGCCCGGGGCGCTACGTCGTGCGAGCGGTGGGGGAGGGGCCGGGCCGGGCGGACCGGAGGGCTTCCGAGGGGAGGGCGTCGTGAGCGGGCGCCGCCGCTTCGAGGAGCTGGTCGCCCTCTTCGCCGGCCCGCTCCTGGACGAGCCGGAGCTCGACCTCATGGGAGACCTCGGGGAGGGGGCGCCCGAGACCGCCTGGCCGCTCCCCGCGCCGGCTCGAGCCCTCGGCGGATCGCCGCTGGGCCGGGGGCGTCGGGGGGCGGGCGGCCCGGAGGGAACGGCGAGGTGGATCTGTTAGCGTGCCGCTCCCTATTCGGACCCGTCGTCTGCGGCGGGAGAGCCTTCGTCGGCCTCGTGGGGCTCCATGTGCACCAGCACCCCCCGGGCGAGCGGCACCGCCTCGCGGATCGCTCCCTTCACCTTGCCGGAGAGGACGTGGGCGTCGCGCAGGGCCATGGCCGGATCGGCCTCCACGTGGATGTCCACGAACAGGCTCATGCCCGACTTGCGAACCTTCAGGGTCTCGATCTCCTCGACGCCGGCCACCGCCGCCGCGGCGCGGGCGATCGCCTCGACCACCGGGTCGGGGGGCTGGCGGTCCATCAGGTCGCCCACCGCCGGGCGCAGGATGTTCAGGGCGTTGAAGAGGATCACCGCCGAGGCCGCGAGCGCCGCCCAGTCGTCGGCCTGAGCGAAGCGGGGCCCGCCGACCAGGGCCAGGCCGATGCCGATCGCCGCGGCGGCGGAGGTCAGGGCGTCGCTCCGATGGTGCCAGGCGTCGCCCACCACCGCCGTCGAGTCCACCTCCTTGCCCACCCGGAAGACGCTCCGGAACAGGAGCTCCTTGACGATCACCACCCCGACCAGGACCCCGAGGGTGTAGGGCTCCGGAACGTGGTGGGGGATGCGGATCTCGCGCACCGCCTCGGTGGCGATTCCCACGGCGGCGCCCACCAGCATCAGGCCCACCACGGCCGCCGCCAGGGACTCGGCCTTGCCGTAGCCGAAGGGGAACTGCTCGTCGGCCTCGCGGACCGAGATGCGTAGGCCGCCCATCACCACCAGGGAGGAGAAGACGTCCGCCGTGGACTCGACGGCGTCGGCCACCAGGGCGTAGGAGTTGCCCACCAGGCCGGTGACCAGCTTGACCAGCGCCAGGGCGGTGTTGGTCAGGAGGCCGGCGCGCGCGGCCCGCACCCCGCGCCCGGCGAGTTCCTGGAGCTCCTTCATGGCGTCGCGGAGCCGGTGGGGTCCGGCGGCCTCCGGCTCGGAGCCGCCGCCACCGGGGGAGAGACGATACCACCGGGAGCCGGGCGGTCGCCGGCCTTGTCGGCTGGGTGTTAAACTCATCGAACTTGGCCAGATCTTCGCGCCTCCGGAGGACCGGGACCCGAGCGCTGCCGCGCAACGCCCTCTGAGCTCGATCCATGACCGGTTCGCCCAAACCGATCGACACGGAACTCCGCCGAGAGGAGCTCGAGGAATTACTGCGTAACCTCCCGTGCGGTCTGGTCCTTCTCGACGAGTCCGGCCGCGTGCTCCTGTACAACGAAGAGGAGGCCAGGCTGTCGGGGCGCGGCACCCGGAGCGTCGAGGGCCGGCACTTCTTCCGCGAGGTCGCTCCGTGCACCGACATCCGCGAGCTCGGCAGCACGTTCCGGCAGGCGATGGCCGATCCGGAACGCGAGCTCGAGGCGGACGTGGAGATCACCTTTCCTTTCGAGGGGGGGCCGGTGGAGGCGCGGATCCGGATGCGCAAGGTCGCCGTCGGCGAGCGTTCTTTCGCCCTGCTGCTGATCGACGACAATACCCGGTTGAAGCAGACCGAGCGCGCCCTCCAGGCGGCGCTCGGCGAGGCCCGGGAGTTGGCGCTGCGCGACCCGCTGACCGATCTGCTCAACCGGCGGCACCTGGAGATGGTCCTGCCGGTCCGGCTGCACCAGGGGCAGCGCTACGCCTTCCCGCTATCGGCCGTCATGGTCGACCTCGACCACTTCAAGACGGTCAACGACCGGTTCGGGCACGAGGTGGGCGATCGCGCGCTGGTGGTAGTGGCTCGCGCCCTGCTGCAGGCGCTGCGCGCCACCGACTACTGCTTCCGGATCGGCGGCGAGGAGTTCTTCCTGGTCCTTCCCGGGACCGGGGGCCGGGAAGCGCAGACCGTGGTCGAGCGGGTCCAGGCGGCGATCCGCGGGTTGCGCTTTGCCGAGCAGCCGGAGCTGCGCCTCACCGTCAGCCTGGGGGTGAGTCACGCCGATCATCCGCCGCCGGAGAAACGCCTCTCGGAGGTGGCGATCCGGCGCGAGCTCTCCGAGCTCGTCCGAGCCGCCGACCAGGCCCTGTACGCGGCCAAGGCGGCGGGGCGGGACCGCGCGGTGGTGGATCGCCGGCCCGAGGGGTAGCTAGTGTAGAATCCCCGCGCTCATGCAAGTCATGCGTCGTCTCCTGCCGGTCGTGGCCGGCGTCTGCCTCGCGGCGGCACCCGCGGCCGCGATGCCGAGAGAGTTCCCGGCCGCTCCCGCGGTCCGGCTCCTCGCGCCCGCCGGCGGGCAGGTGCTCCGGGGCGGCGGGGAGGCGACCCTCGCCTGGGAGCCGGCCGGGCCGCTCGACCCGGCGATCGAGGAGTGGGAGGCCTTCCTCTCGGTGGACGGCGGGGCGAGCTACCCGGTCCGGATCACGCCCCACCTCGACCTGGACCTGCGCCGGGTGAGCTTCCCGGTGCCCCGGCTGCCTTCGGCGGACGTGCGGATCCTCCTGCGCCTGGGCGACGAGCGAGACGAGGTGCCGGTGGTGGTGCCCGTCCGCTTCGCCATCTCCGGCGGCGCGGGGCCGCTGCTCTCCGGTGCCTCGATCACCCTCGCCGTCGGCGAGCGCCCGCGCCCCGACGATCTCGGGGTCGTGGCCTGGGTCGCGGGCTCGCGGCGGGGCGAGCATCTCGAGATCGTGGTCGCGGCGCCCCCCGCCCGAGGCCTGGGCGGCGTCCACGTACCCGCCGGAGCCCACACGGCGGCCGCCGCCGAGAGCGGCAGCGAGGTGCACCGGCCGGTGCCTCCCGCGCCCCGGAGCGGCCTGGGCTCGCGGCCCGCGGCACCCTCTCGTCCCACCCCGACCTCGCCGCGATCCGTGGCGGCCCGCTCCATCCTCCTCCAGACCGCGCGACGGAACGAGTGAGCCGGCCGACGCGCCGGCCGTGCCGCCCGTGCCCGGCGCGGGCAGCCCCGGTGCGTCCCCCAGAGGTCCCTCGGCCGAGGGCCTCCGGGCGCCGTCGCGCGCGGGCTCCGCCCGCTCCATCGAATGCCGTCGAGAGGAGGACCGAACATGTCCCGTTGGACCGTGTCCATCGCGCTGTCCGCGGCCGTCGCCGCGTCGCTGTCGCCGTTCGCCGTACCCTGTGTCGCCCAGGAGGAGCCGGAGATGCCGGTGGCCTCCGAGACCATTCAGGTCACCGCCACCCGGACGCCGGAAGACGTCGAGGTGGTGCCCGTTTCGATCACCGTGCTCTCGGGAGAGGACCTGCGCGCCCGCGGCGCCACCGACCTCGCGAGCGCCCTCGCCCTGGTGGGTGGCGTGACCGTGGCCCCGGCGGCGGGCGACGCCGGCCCGGCCGGCGGCGTGCCCGAGCTGTGGGGCCTGCGCGAGGTCGACGCCTACCTGTTGGTGGTGGACGGCGTGCCGCGCGGCGGGGCATTCAACCCCGACCTGGCGAGCCTCGATCTGACCGGCGTCGAGCGGATCGAGATCCTCCGGGGCTCGGCGCCCGTCATGTTCGGTGCCACCTCGTTCATCGGGGTGATCCACGTCATCCACTACGGCGCCGGCAAGGGGGAGCGGCAAGCGAGTGTCTCGGCCGGCAGCTACGGCTCCGGTTCGGCGAGCGTCGCCCTGCCCTTCGGCTCGGACGGCAGCCCCTGGAAGCAATCGATCCTGGCGAGCTACGACGACCAGGGGTTCAAGGACGACCGCACCGGCTTCCGCCGGGGCTCGATGCTCTACCGCACCGCCCGCAAGGTGGGGGAGGGGCACTTCAGCTTCGACCTCGAGGGAACGATCCTGAACCAGGACCCGGCGAGCCCCCATCCGCGGGTGGGCACCGAGCTCTCCGACGAGGTGCC
>CAZIIB010000319.1:0-5088 GCA_964539125.1 uncultured Thermoanaerobaculia bacterium
TGGCGAGAGCGTGCGGCGCATGCGTCAGGCGATGGATCGGGCCCGGGCGAGCTTCCGACTCGCTCGGGCCGTCTGCGGTTCCGGGCCGGCCGCCGTCGAGCAGCCCACCCGGCACGATGTCAACGACCTGCCAGCAGCCGTCAAACCGGCCAAATCAGCGGCAGAGCCTTGCCCGTCACGACAAGCCCGTCAACGGCTGCTTCGTTGAGGGCATACTAGCGCCTCTTCACCGCCTTGTCAAGTGATTGCGCGATTCCGATGCAGGTCAAGATCCTGGGCGACACAGCCCACATCTCGACTCCTCGCCTCGAGACCAAGCCGCGCTCCTCGAGCTCCTCTCCACTGCGTTGCCATGCTCACCGCATGTCGAGACGACCGGCCACCGCCCACCGCCTTGAGGTAGAGCTCCCCGCAGAGGCCTTCGCCCACTACCCCTGGGAGCCCGACCGTCTAGCCGCCGAGCTCCGTGAGCTCTGGCTCCTGGAACAGGTGCGGTAGCGCCGCCTCGGCTTCGGCAAAGCCGCAGAGCTGGCCGGCCTCCCGCTCGCCCTCTTTCTCGAGCGGATGAAGGACCACCACGTCACGCCCTTCGACTACGACCCCGCCGAGCTGGAACACGAGCTCGCGTAGCGGTCGATGCGGGTCGTCACCGGCACAAGCCCGCTCATCTTCTTGAGCCGTCTCGGCTTGTTGGATGTGCTCCCAGCGCTCTACGACCGGGTCCTCGTCCCCGAAGTCGTCCTGGCAGAGGTGGCTGCAGGAGGCGAGGACGCTCCCGGCAGCCGAGAAGTCCGCAGTGCCCGCTGGCTGGAAGTTAGCTCGAGCACTGGTGACACCTCGATTCAAGACGCCATTCGAGAAGAGCTCGATGCAGGAGAAGCAGCCGCAATCTGCTTGGCGCGTTCTCTCACAGCCGACCTTCTGTTAATCGACGAGAGATAGGGTCGGAGAGCCGCTCGACGCATGGGTCTCTCCGTGAAGGGAACACTGGGAATCCTCGTTGCGGCTCATCGCAACGAGCTCGTCGAACAGCTGAAACCGCTCCTCGATCAGCTGACCGAACTGGGTGCCTGGCTCACCGAAGACCTCGTGAGGGTGACCCTAGCCGCGGTGGGAGAGCCATGCGATCAGAAGCGGTGACCTTGTACCCTCAGTGGTTGAGGAGCTAGCCCTGAGGCCAATCCCAGGATCGGCTGAGGAGATTAGCCCACCCCGAGGGCGAGAGGTTCTTCACCTTGTAGGAAGCGGAGACGACCCCGATCAGAGCGAGGACGATTAACGCTGCGTCGCGTAGGTAGTCCGATCGAGGCAGACTCAGGTCCTCGTGGTGCGGTTCCCGAGTAGTGGGTCAACTCGCGAGGCGTCAGGTGGGCTGAACGCTCCAGCCCGGAGGGGGCCAGGGGCCTCCCGCCGGGGAAGCTCGGGAGCGGCGCACTGCTCTGCCGGTTGGAGGGCACGGACAGTGACGCGCCGCGGACGCGCAGGCACGAGCCCACACCCGAAGTCCTCAGAAGCGAGGGCCGGTTCCCAGGCGGGAGGCCCCTCGCCCCCTCCGGGCACCGAACGGCCCAACATCTTTGCGGGCGGCGGGTCGAACGTCACAACTCCTCGGGAAGCGCCGCAGAAACAGGCGACGTCCTTCTCCGATGCGATATCCTCCCGGCGACGGAGAGACGAACCATGACACGAGTCGAAGCCCTCGAAAACGAGATCCTGAAGCTCGATCCCGAGGAGTTCTCCACGCTTCGTGAGTGGCTTCTCGAACGGGACTGGGAACGCTGGGATCGGCAGATCGAGAAGGATGCTGCCGGTGGCAGGCTGGATCGGCTCTTCGAGAGCGCCCGGAAGGCTCACCGTGAAGGTAAGAGCCGCGAGCTTTGAGGCACTTCACGAGTCCTGAGTTCTGGCAGGTCTTCAACGCCCTGCCGGAGGACATCCAGCGCCGCGCCCGCTCGAGCTACGACCTTCTCAAGACCAATCCCCGCCACCCATCCCTGAGGTTCAAGAAGGTCGGCTCGTACCAGGCAAACAATCGAGCCGCTCCAGCCCGGAGGGGGCCGGGGGCCGCCCCCCCGGGCAGCGGGGGCGCCGCGCACCCCGCAGGCGGTCGCAGGGCCCGGCCCGGGACGCGCCGCGGACGCGCAGGCACGAGCCACCGCCCAAAGTTCTCAGACGCGAGGGCCGGTTCCCCGGCGGGAGGCCCCCGGCCCCCTCCGGGGCACCGAACGGTTCAAGTTCTCCCTCTCAGTACAGATCCAACACCAGGATCCGCGCCTCCAGCGGCCCGTTCTTGACCGGGATGCGGCGACGGGGCTTGAGGCCCAGCGTCTTGCCCAGGCCCTCGCCCCCGGCCAGGACCACCGCCCGCCATCCCTTGTAGCGCTGCTTGAGGAGATCCCCCAGGCGCGGCCACGGGTCCTCGGCCTCCTCCCCGCGCTCCAGGCGCACGCCGTGCGGCGGGTTCACCACCACCAGCCCGGGGCCGGGCGGCGGTTCGAAGGCGTACGCGTCCCCCACGCGGAGCGTCGCGACCTCCGCCAATCCGGCCCGGGTCAGGTTCTCTTCCGCCGCCCGCACCGCGGCCGGGGCGAAGTCGACGCCGTAGAGGCGCACCGCGGGACCGGGGCTCGGAATCGGCTCGTGCCGGATCCGTCTCCAGACGCCGGCGTCGAACTGCGGAAGCTTCTCGAACGCCCAGCCCCCGCGCAAGGCGCCGGGCGCCAGACCGAGAGCCCAGAACGCCGCCTCCGCCAAGAGCGTCCCCGAGCCGCACATGGGGTCCACCACCGGCCCCCGGCCGTCCCAGCCCGAGGCCAGGACCAAGGCCGCGGCAAGGTTCTCCCGGACCGGCGCCAAGCCCGGCACCACGCGGTACCCGCGGCGATCTAGCGGGTCGCCGGATGTGTCGAGAAGCAACGTCGCCCGGTCGTGGAGCAGACGCACACGGAGCTGCTGGTCCGGGTCGGAGCGCTCGACCGAGGCGCGGCGGCCGAAGCGTCGGCGCTGGGCGTCCACGATGCCGTCCTTGACCTTGAGGGCCACCCAGCGGGTGTCGCGCTGGCGCGAGCGGCTCGAGGTCGCGCGGACGGAGAAACCGCGCTCCGGATCGAACAGAGACTGGGCGGTGAGGCCCTCCCACGAGCGCGAGCCCGCCACCAGCTCGCCGGCGCCCGCGGCGAGGGCCTCCCCCTCGGCGCCGTGCCAGGTCCCGAGCTCCACCAGCACCCGGTTGGCCGTGCGCAGGCGCCAGTTGGCGCGATAGACGTCCTCCCAGGTTCCGCTGAACGTGACGGCGGCCTGCCGCCGCTCGACCCCGGAGACGCCCAGCCCCGCGACCTCGCCTTCCAGGATCTCTTCGAGCCCGAGGGCGCAGGTCGCGACGATGGGGAGAGGCACGAGCGCGATGATACCCGGACCGGCGAGCGGTGGACGGCCTCGGTGAGATGAGGCAGCCGAACCCGTACAATGCAGGAGCATTTGCCGCGAGGCCGAAGCAGCTCGTCGAACGAGGAGGACGCCATGAACCTCGGCCGCCCTACCGGGTCCGCCCGCCTCCAGGCCCTCTCGTCGTCCCCCGTGGTCGTCACCGCCCTCTTGTGGGTCGGCCTCCAGTGCCTCGTCCTCCTCTACCTGCGAAGCCTCATCGGTAGCCTCCTCCACCGCGACCTCCACCACCTCATCGCGCTCGAGAGGGCCCTCACCGAGGCGCCCGCCCACGGCCTCACTCTCCGAGCCTCGCTCTGGGCGGTGAACCTCGCCTTCGTCCTCCTCCTCTGGCTGAAGCTCCGCTCCCGCCACTGGCCCTCCGCCAGCCGGCGCCTCCTCGCTCTCGCCGTCTACGGCGGAACCTCCCTCCTGCTTCTCCTGGTCAACACCGCCTGGACCCAGGTCCTCCGCCGCTGAGCGTGCGCAGGGTGGTCGTCGGCGACCCTGGTGCCCTCGAGGAAGCCCTGCGCCGCCACGGGGCCCGCCGTCTCGCCCTCGTCGCCCCGGGCCGCGCGCCTGCACACCGGTGCGAGCTGCCCGGCAACGCCTCACCGTTCGCACAGGCCCAGTCGACCGCGCCGGGGTGTCTCGACAGCTTGCGATTCCGAATCTAAGACCATATAGTATTATCTACACTTCAAGAGACCGGCGACGTCGCCGGGAACCCAAGCAGTCTCTCTTCAGACCGAGAGGAGCTCGATCATGGGTAAAGGGTCCATGAGGCAGGTGGTGCTCGTCCTCCTCCTCCTGCTCGTCGTGCCGGCCGCCTTCGCGGCTCAGGGCGGCGCGGCAGGGGTCGAGGCGGCCACCCCCCAACTCCCCCTCCCAGCAGGCGCCATGGGTCGGATCGACATGGCCATCTGCCAGGCTTCGCCGAACCTCCCCTGTGGCGGTGGTGGAGGTGGCGGGGGTGGGGGCGGCGGCGGGGGTGGGGGATCGTGTACGGCGAACTGGGTCGTGACCTCGAGCACCGCGATCGGCGGATTCGCCGTCCAGGCGTTCTTCCCGTCCGGCTGCGACTACTACGGGGTGTCGAGGCTCACGTGGCACGACAGCAACCAGTGCGGCGACCCCGACTACCAGACCTGCGCGATCACCTTCCACACCTTCCGCTCGGACTCCGCCTGCTGCGTCTACTGGTGGTGCGGCGGCGACACCTGCGGCTACAACTAGCCGACGGACCGCGGTGGATGGCCGGGCCTCCGGCCATCCACTCCGCCGCTCGAGCCCCACCCGGGCGAGGCGAGCCTGCGCTCGCTCCGCCCGGAGCCGTCCCGGCGAAGACCTCGCCGGCCCCCCTCGGGTGCCCCCCGCCCTGCTAGACTCCCCGGCGTCCTCCCGTCCAGCCCGCCACTGCCCGGAGCGCCCGCCATGCTCGACGCCCTCGAACGATTCCTCCACCAGGCCTCCGACTTCATCTGGGGACCCTGGCTCCTCATCCCCCTGCTGCTCCTGACCGGCCTGTACCTGACGATCCGCCTCCGCGGCATCCAGTTCCGCAAGCTCTGGTACTCGCTGTGGGTCGCCCTGATCGTCCGCAAAGAAGTGGGCGCCGAGGGCGACATCTCCCACTTCCAGGCCCTGATGACCGCCCTCGCCGCC
>CAZIIB010000320.1:0-5087 GCA_964539125.1 uncultured Thermoanaerobaculia bacterium
CCGCCGGCGGGCGACGGCAGCGTGGCCGGCTACGTGGAGGTGAACCTCTACAAGCCCGAGTCGCGGCCGATCCCCGAGATCCAGGTCCTCATGTGCCACGAGGGACGGCCCGGGCACCAGCTCCAGATCCCCATCGCCATGGAGCAGGAGGGCGAGGGCATCCCCCAGTTCCGCCGCTTCGACTACTACAGCGCCCACGGCGAGGGCTGGGCCCTCTACTCGGAGACTCTGTGCGACGACATGGGGCTCTACGACAACCCCTACTCCCGCTTCGGCTACCTCGACTTTCAGATGTGGCGGGCCGTGCGCCTGGTGGTCGACACCGGGATCCACCAGTTCGGCATGAGCCGGGACGAGGCGATCCAGTACTTCAAGGACCACAGCGCCCTGTCCGAGCAGAACATCACCACCGAGGTCGACCGCTACATCTCCTGGCCGGGCCAGGCGCTCTCCTACATGATCGGCGAGATCCGCATCCAGGGGCTCCGGGCGGAGGCCGAGAAGGCCCTGGGCCCGAAGTTCGACCTCCGGGAGTTTCACGACGTCCTGCTGGGGAACGGCTCGGTGCCCCTGGACGTCATGACCGACCTGGTGCACCGCTGGATCGAGACGCAGAAGAACGCGTAGCCCGAGGCCCCGTCGCGGACGTGCCCTCGCCTCCGGTCGTCCCCGGAGGGCGGGAGTCTCTCTGCGACGGGGCTCAACCGACGGGCGGCACCGGCTCCGCCAGGGCGACGGTTTCGATGCCGCCGAGGGGGCCGTCGAGGCCCGCGGGCAGCAGGTAGCGCGCCCGCAAATCGGTCCGCTCCGGCGGGCCGACCGGGCGGAAGCCCCGCGCCTCGAGATCGGCGGCCAGCTCTCCCTCGCGCACGCCCCAGCGCAGGCCCTCGCCCATGGCCTTGAGCGCGGCCCCCTGGAGGACGCGGGTCACGGGGCCGAGCTTGATCCGGCCCTCCTCGTCCCAGACCCCGTAGCTGAAGGCGAATCGGCTCCCGGGGCCGGCGGCGCCGACGGTGGCGAAGAGCCGGTCCACGGCCTCGGGCGAGAGGAAGATCAGCAGACCCTCGGCGACGACGATCGTTCGCGCGTCGCTCCGCCAGCCCGGGAGGGTGGCCAGGGCCTCCGCCAGGCCGCCCCCCTCGAGGTCGGCGGCGAGGAAGCGGAGGTTCGGCCGTTCCGCACCGAGCCGCTCGACCGCCTCGCGCTTCGCCCCGTGGCTCGCCGGGTGGTCCACCTCGAGGAAGGTCACGTCCGGGTGCTCCGGCGCCAGGCGGAGACAGAGGGTGTCCATGCCCGCCCCCAGCATGAGGACTTGCGTCGCCCCCTCGGCCAGCGCCGTCTCCACCTCGTCCTGAACGAAGCGCTTGCGCAGCCCCAGATAGAGGAGGTGGCCCGGCGACGTCTTCGCCTCGAGCGTGCGCGTCAGCCACTGGTACCAGGGCTTGCCCATCCGCTCCAGGTGCTTGGGCTTGAGGGCCCCGGCCGCCGTGAGCAACCTCTCCGTCGCCTCGGAGAGACCGGCCGGCAGGAGGGGAGCGTACCGGGGGTTTGCGGCGAGGTACAGGACGGCCGCGGCGACCTTGGGCGCCGTGCGGCTGGGGCGGTTCTTCCGCATGGGGTCTCTCCTCGTCCAGCTCGTGGGGTGCCCCGAGTATAGGGCGAGGAGGAGTGGCAGCCGCTATGCTGGGAGAGCCATGACGATCGACCTGACCCTGATCCTCACCCTCGCCGTCCTGGGCGCCTGGGGGTGCTCGCCGGCGCCCGACGGCCCCTCCGCCGCGGCGGCCGGGGACCCGGGTGCGGCACGCCCCGGGGCGGCCGCCGTCGCCGACCGCACGGCCGAGGTGGCCGGCGTCCCGGTCCACTACCTCGCGGCCGGGCCGGAGGGCGCGCCGGCGGTGCTCCTGCTCCACGGCGGACGCTTCCACGCCTCGACCTGGCGCGAGCTCGGGACGCTCGGGGTGCTGGCCGGCGCCGGCCTGCGGGCAGTCGCCCTCGACCTGCCCGGCTTCGGGGTCTCGGCGCCCTCGGACCTCGCTCGGGAGGACTTCCTCGCCGCGGCGCTGCCGGCGCTCGGCCTGGCGCGGCCGGTGGTGGTCGCCCCGTCGGCGAGCGGCACCTTCGCCTTTCCGCTGGTGGTGGAGCACCCGGAGGCGGTGGCGGGGTTCGTGGGCGTCTCGCCGGCGGGCGTCGACGCGTGGTGGGAGCGGCTCGCGGATCTCTCGGTGCCGACGCTCCTCGTCTGGGGGGAGAACGACAGGGTCTTCCCCCTGCCCACCGGCCGCCGCCTGGCCGCCAGGATCCCGGGAGCCCGCCTGGTCGTTCTACCCGGAGCCCGCCACCCCAGCTATCTCGACCGCCCGGAACAGTTCCACAAAGAGCTCCTCGCCTTCACCCGCGGCCTGGGGTCGAGCCCCGTCAGTCATCCAGCTCGGGCAAAGTGGCCAGCACCTCGCGGGCGCGCGGCGGGCTCGCGACCGCGTAGTCCTTGCGCACCGCACCGTCGCGGAAGACGAGCACGCGATGAGCAAACAGGGCGATGTCGTGCTCGTGGGTGACGAGCACGATCGTCAGCCCGCTGTCGTTGAGCTCCTGGAAGACCTGCATGATCTCCACCGAGGTGCGGCTGTCGAGGTTCCACGTCGGCTCGTCGGCGAGGAGGATCGCGGGCCGGTTGACCAGCGCCCGTGCGATCGCCACCCGCTGCTGCTGGCCGCCGGAGAGCTGGGACGGGTAGTGGAGCGCCCGGTCGGCGAGCCCGACCAGGGCGAGGGCCGCCTGCGTCCGCGCTCGCCGCTCGGCCTTGCCGAGGGTGGAGTAGAGGGTGGGCAGGCTCACGTTCTCGAACGCGGTGGTGCGCGGCAGCAGGTTGAAGCCCTGGAAGACGAACCCGAGCTTCGTGTTGCGGATGCCCGCGAGGGCGTGCTTGTCTCGGCGCGCGACGTCGACCCCTTCGAGCAGGTAGCGGCCCGAGGTCGGGCGGTCGAGGCAGCCGAGCAGGTTCATGAAGGTCGACTTGCCGCTACCACTCGACCCCATGATGGCCACGAAGGACCCGCGCTCGATGGCGAGCGACACGCCGCGCAAGGCGTGAACCTGCGTCTCGCCCAGCGAGTAGATCCTGTGGAGATCCTCGACCAGGAGGAGCGGCGCTTCGTCTTCCACGCGGGCCTCGGCTAGCGGCGGACGCTCCGGGCGCCCGGAATCGCGGTCGTCGAGCGCACCGCCGAGGTCACCACCTCGTCGCCCGGGGCGAGGCGTCCGGCGAGGACGGACTTCACCTCAGTGGAGGTGTGGTCCGTGATCCCCAGCGCGAGCTCGACCGGCTCGAGCTCCCCGTTCGGGCGAAGCTTCCAGACCACCGCCGCCTGGCTCGCACCCCCCGGAGCGGCTCGGTCGGTTCCGTCGTCGCCGGACACAGCGGCGCTGGCGTCCTGGTCCTCGATCCCGTGGGCGGCGTAGAGGGCGCGGATCTTGTCGGCATCGAGGGGAGGCCGAAAGTGGAGCGCGGCGTTGGGCAACGCGACGACGCCGTCGGCCGTGGCGACCGGGATCGAAACGTAGGCCGTCATCCCCGGGAAGAGCTTCCGCTGCGGGTTCCCGAACTCGATGACCGCATCGTAAGTGACGACGTTCTGCACCATGGTGGGCTTCATGCGGACCTGACCCACCGTGCCGCTGAACCGCTCCTCGGGGAAGGCGTCGACCTTGAACGTCGCCGGCTGACCGGGGCGGACCCGGCCGACATCGGACTCGTCGATTTTCGCGTAGACCCGCATCTTGGTCAGGTCCTGGGCGATGGTGAAGATGGTCGGCGCCTGGAGCGAGGCCGCCACCGTCTGGCCGACGTCGACGTTGCGGGCCACGACGGTGCCGTCGATCGGGGAGCGGATGACGGTGTAGGCCAGGTTGGTCTTGGCGACCGAGACCGCCGCCTGCTTCTGGGAAACCTCGGCCTTGGCCTGCTCGACGTTGGCCGCCGCCGCGTCGGTCGCGGCCTTCGCCGCCCGGAAGTTGGCCCGAGCCAGGTCCAGGGCCTGCCGGCTGTCGATCTTCTGGTCGGCGAGCGCCCGGGCGCGATCGTACTCGGCCCGCATCTGCACCAGCGTCGCCTTGGCCTTGGCCCGGTTCGCGGCCGCAGCGACGGCGTTGGCGCGCGCGTTCTCGAGGTCGGCGTCGGCCGCGAGCAGCGCACCCTTGAAGAGGCGGGGGTCGATCTCGGCGATCACTTCCCCCTTGTGCACGCGGGAGTTGAAGTCGGCGTTGAGCCGCGCGATGGTGCCGGAGACCTGCGAGCCCACCTGCACGGTGACCACGGCGTCGACGGTACCCGTGGCCTCGACCACCTCGCGGACGTCCTTGCGCTCCACCTTGGTGGTGAGGTATTAGAGGTCCGGGCCGCGACGGTCGAGCGCCCAGCCGGCGACGGCGGCGAGCGCCACGACGGCGGCGATAGCTAGCCACCAGTGGCGGCGCCGCGGGCCGCGCTCGGGGAGGGTGATCGAGGGCTCACTCATAGCGCAGGGCTTCGATGGGATCGAGGCGCGAGGCCTTGCGCGCCGGGTAGTAGCCGAAGAACACGCCGACCGTGACCGAGAACAGCGCGGCGAGGCCGACCGCCTCGACGGAGAGTTGCAGCGGCCAGCCCAGGGTCCTGCCCAGGAAGACCGAGCCGAGGATCCCGACCGCGACGCCGGCGCCCCCTCCCACCAGGCTGTGGAGCACCGACTCGCCCAGGAACTGGAAGCGGATCGCCTCCTCGGTGGCGCCCACGGAGACGCGGACGCCGATCTCCCGGGTGCGCTCGGTCACCGAGACGAGCATCACGTTCATGATCCCGATGCCGCCCACCACCAGAGAGATCGAAGCGACGGCGATCAGCAGCAACGAGAGGGTTCGGCTGGCGGCGAGCCGCGCCTCGATCACCTCTTCGGGGTTGCGGATGTTGAAGTCGTCTTCCTGGTCGGGCCGCAGGTGGTGGCGGTCGCGCAGGAGGACCGCGGCCTGTTTGCCGGCGGCCTTCACGACATCCTGCGAGATCGCCGAGCACAGGATGTCGTCGAGCCAGTCGACCCCCTTGATCTTCT
>CAZIIB010000321.1:0-5087 GCA_964539125.1 uncultured Thermoanaerobaculia bacterium
CGCACCGTCCTGCCGGTGGTCGGCAGCGCCTTCGGCCTGTCCGGGGACATCGGCCGCCACATCGAGACGCGCAACCGCGCCTTGTTGGACCAGGACATGGGGTTGGGGGAGTACGTCTGGGACTACGTGCTGGTGTACAACTCGTGGCTGGGCCACCCGCCGAACCGGGAGTTCGCCGGCGAGGAGCGGGCCGGTCGCAGCAGCGGCCTCCCCGGCCTCCGGCAGCCACGAGGCCTCGATCGCCAAGCTCCCGTCGCCGAGCGCGGAGCGTACCCGGCCGCGCAGGGCGCTCGAGGAGAGCACCTTGATTCGCAGAAGCCGGCCCTCCGGGTCGCGCGCGAGGCCGTCGGTGAAGGTGCCGCCGGTGTCGATCCAGACGGCCCAGCGGCCCGTCAGGAGGGGGACCTCATTCCTTGCCGGACCCTCCGCGGCTGGCGGAAGAGGACCCAGCGCACCGCCAGCACGAAGAGCAGGGCCACCAGCAGGAGGGCGAGGATCGGAACGAGGAGCGAGAGAATCGCGAGGACCGCCGAGCTCGCCGTCTCGAGGGTCGCCAGGATCGGGTTGCCCAGGCCCAGGGTCGTCAGGCTCGAGAGCTGCCGCCCGGCCACCGTCACCGACTGGACGGCGGTGGCCACGCCGCCTCCCGCGAGCACCGCCACGGTCCAGCGCAGGAAGGGATCCATGTCCGTCATCACCGAGGCCGCCGCCAGCATCCCGGCGACGACCGCGGTCGGGGTCGCCACGGTGTCCAGGAGGTTGTCGACCCAGGGAACGTAGTAGCCGGCGATCTCGAGGGCTGTCGCGACCCCCAGGGCGATCAGGGCGGCGTCGCTGCCCACCCAAGAGAACCCCGGGGTGACCGCCAGGTGCCCGGTCCGCACCGCCACCCCCATGGCGAGGAGCGGCACGAAGACCCGGAACCCGCACGCCGCGGCCAGCCCCAGGCCGAGGGCGATGGCGAGAAGATCTTGTACCATGCCGTGAGTCTACAGGACGTCAGCCCCCCAGCCCTTGCGTCGGAGCGCCTGGCCAGCGACGCGAATTCCTCACCAGATACCCTGTCAATTGAGGATTGACGGACCTAGACATCTACAAAGGCTCACTTCGTGACAGGTGAGTCAAGTTTTCCCGAGCGGAGCCGAGACTCGGGAGGGGGTGTCCCCTTCCCCGACCACAGCGCTTCGCGCTGCGGTGCCCGGGGGTGGGAAGGGGATCGAGGGGATGCGGGGGGGATCGGATGAATCCACCGGTCGGGAGTAGACGTTCAAGTGAGCGCAGGCTCGATCGATGGACGTGGGCGGGGGATCTGCGGCTCCCGAAGCCCGAAGCGCTCCGAATGCCTCGTCGGTTTGAGGCGAAGCTTCACTGGTGGTCCGATTCACGAATTCCTCATCGTTCGTTGCGGCGCCAAGGGTCGGATACCAGGCGCCGCGACGCAGGCGATGGCGCGACCCTGGATTTCCGCCGCGTAGGCTCCTAAGGTCTGTGCAGGCTCCAATTCGAAATCTGCCCGATCCTCACGGAGCCCTCGGCTCTCGACTCGGCCCGACGCCCTGGATGTCCGCCCCCGCCGACAAGCGATCACCGCCGTCACCGGGAGCGGTGGATCCCCAGGCGCAGCCGCGCCGACCAGCGGATCGCTGGCTTCCCTGGCTCGCCCTGGCCTTCGGGCTCTTCCTGATGACCTACCCCATGTGGCGAAGCGGTTTCCGGGCCGTGGCCGGCGGCCCCGGGGACGCGCGGCTCGTCGGCTTCTCCCTCGAGCACGGCTGGGGATGGCTCGCCCGTCGTCCGCCGCACCTCTCCTTCTGGGACCCGCCGATCTTCTACCCCACGAAGAACGTGGCCGCCTACACGGACCTCATGTTCGCCAGCGGGGCCTTCTACTGGCCGTGGCGAGCCCTCCACCTCTCTCCGGCCACCGCCTTCGAGCTGTGGCTGCTCGCGGCGCTGATCCTCGACTTCTGGGCCTTCTACGCCTTCCTCGCCCGGGGTCTCTCATGCTCCCCGGCGGCGTCCGGCCTCGGCGCCTTCCTCTTCGCCTTCGGCAGCGCCCGGGCGGCCAACGTCGGTCATCCACAGCTCCTCTTCGAGCTCTTCGTCGCGGGCGCCCTCTGGGCCCTCGCGCGAGCCTTCGAGCTGGCCGACGCGCCGGCCGCGGCCGGGCGCCGCCGCCTGGCACTGGGTCTCGCCTGCCTCTGCCTGGTGCTGCAGGCCTGGAGCGCTTTCTATCCCCTCTTCTTCGCGAGCGTCTTCCTGCTCGTCGCGCTCCTCGTGGCGATGGGCCTGAAGTCGGCGCGGCGGCGCCTGATCCACCTGCTGGCGGCCGACGGGGCGTTCCTGGCGGTCCTCGCCGTAGCCGCCGCCCTGGCGGTCTGGCCCGTGGCCGCGCACTACCTCTCCGTGCAGGAGCTTCTCGGTGGCCGCGATTGGAGCGTCGTCGAGGGGTTCGCACCGCGACCGTGGTCGTGGCTCGCCATGGGCGAGACGAGCCGGCTGTACGGCTGGATCCACCGGATCCCCGCGGTGGCCGCGGTGGCACCCGGCCGCAACGGAACCCGGGTGCTGGGGCTCGGGCTGGTGACGACCGTGCTGGCGGCGCTGGGCCTCTGGGGGGAGCGCCACCGGACCGCGACCCGCCTGCTGGTCCTGGTGACCGTGGTGGTGGCCGTCGCGACGACGGTCGGTCCGGGCGGCGGCTGGCTCTGGCCCCGGGTGGCGGGCTGGATACCGGGGGCTCGAGCCGTCCGCGCCCTGAGTCGGATCGGAATCTACCTGCTCGTGCCGGCGGGGGTGGGCCTCGCCTTCCTGGTGGACCGCCTTCGTCCACACCGCCGCTTCACCCTGCTGGCCCTCGCTCTGCTGGCGGTGGTCGCCCTCGAGCAGGCCCACCGCATCCCGTCTTACGACAAGGTGGAGGCCCGCCGGCGGGTCGAGCGGATCACCTCCCAGCTCGGACCCGACTGCCATGCCTTCTACGCCAGCTCGCGGGGTGGAGTGCCCTTGTTCGTCCTCCATGTGGACGCCATGTGGGCCGCCTCCCTGAGCGGCACGCCGACGATCAACGGCAGGTACGGCAACTTGCCGGCCGGCTACTACCTGTACCGAGCGAACTTGCCGCGTCCACTCCTGGCTCGGCTGCTGGCCGCCTGGATCGACGCCCACGGGCTCTCCGCCTCCGACGTCTGCTGGCTCGAGGTCCGGAGTGCCAAGGTCCTGAGGCGGCCGATCCCGGCGCCAGGCGACTCCGGGCGTGGGAGCCGGTAGACCCCTGAGGTCACTGGATGTAGCCGAGGGACTTCAGGCGCTTCTGGTACTCCTCTCGCACCGACTCGTCGAGCATCGCGTCGACCTTGCGGTCATGGGCGAAGTCGCCGTAGGAGGCGACCCGGTGGGCCGGTTGTTCTGCAAGGGCTTCGTGCGTCAGCAGAGAGCCGAGGACCTGTCCGTCCAGGTCGTCGGCGATCGGCAGACCGTGGAGGTAGAGCAAGGTGGGCAGGACGTCGAGGACGCTCGCCGGGTGACCCAGGCCTTCCCGAAGCGACCCGAGAGGCTCCAGGTTCAGGTCGCGTCCCCGGGCGATTCCGGGCCCCTTGGCGATGAGGACTCCGTACGGGCTGTGGTCGGCACCGTGGGCGCTCTCCGGGTCGAGCAGGAAGCCGTGGTCCGAGCAGACGAGGACCGTCACGTCGTCGGGCAGCTCGGCCAAGAGCTTCCCGAGGTAGCCGTCGATCACCCGGTAGTACGTGGGAACGATCGTCCGGTCTTCGTCGAACCCCTCGGGCAGGGTCACCGGGGTCTTGCGCGCGTCCTCGGAGCCGTACGCCGCCCTCCAGAACTGGTGGCTGAGCGAATCGGTCCCCTCGAAGTAGACGGCATAGAGATCCGCGGGATCGTGGTCGATCAGGTAGAGCGCCGCATTCAGGTAGACCCGATCCTGCCAGAGGACCGAGTACACCGTGTCCAGGTCGTCACCCAGCAGCACCGGATAGCGGTCGAAGGGGAAGACCTTCCGATTGACCCACTCCTGGAACGCGTCGGGGCTCGCAGGGTCGGCCGGCAAGCGATCCAGGAGGTCCGGCGGGTAGGTCAGCCCCTCGGTCTCGAGCTTTCCACCGCGGCGCCCTCGCAATCCAACGCTGCTCGACACGAGGTCGCCCGCTATCTTCTCTGCCGGCCAGCTCGCCCACCACCCCACGACGTCGACCCTCCGGCCGAAGGCCGAGAACAGGTTCCAGAAGGCCGGGGCCCGGCGCTCGGTCGACGCCGCCATCCGTGTGTGGCCGGAGGCGTCGGGCAGGGAGAAGCCGGTGATGCCGTGGCGCTTCGGGACGACGCCGGTGGCGATCGAGGTCCACACGACCGGTGACCAATAGCCCCACTGCTCGACGTCCTCGCGGTAGCTGCGGACCGAGCGGAGCACGCCGTAGCTGCCCGCCTCCATCAGGCGCGCGAAATTCGGCAGCTCACCACGTCGCACCAAGGGAAGGATCGCCGTCCAGGAGATGCCGTCGATGCCCACGAGCAGGGTCGTCCGGCGCCCGGTCTCGGCCGCGGCCGCGGCCCGCGCCGGAACCGCCTCCGGTCGCCGCGGGGTCAAGCGGGTCGCCGCCCAGCCCGACGCGGCCAGCAGCAGAACGAGCCAGGCGACGAGCGATCGCCACCGAGGCCACCGGGAGGGCACGAGGAGGGCGAGGAAGAAGAGCGTCCCGAGGCCCCAGACGGCGAGGAGCTGCCAGGGCTCCGCCGCGAACAGGGTCACGCCGCCGACGTGGAGGATGGAGAGCGGGTGCGCCAGGACCGCTCCGGTCGCCAGGCCGAAGGGGAGGGTCCACAGAACCAGGAGACCCCAGAGCCAGGTGCGCCGAATCGATGTCATGACGGACTTCGCGTGAGCTCGGGCGGACGAACGGCCGCCACCCCCATGCCTCACAACGCCGGTACCGCCGGCACCTCGCCCTCGACCCCGACCACCTGGCGCAGCTCGGCCGCCCGCCCGGTCCGCTCCCAGGTGAACTCCTCCTCGTCCCGGCCGAAGTGCCCGTAGGCGGCCGTCTTCTTGTAGATCGGCCGGCGCAGGTCGA
>CAZIIB010000322.1:0-5081 GCA_964539125.1 uncultured Thermoanaerobaculia bacterium
GGACGGCGTCGGTGGCCAGGAGGATCCCCCGGTCGCGGCAGGCCTCGGCGACCTCGGCCACTGGCTGGAGCGTGCCGACCTCGTTGTTCGCGAGCATGAGACAGACCAGACGCGTGTCATCGGTGAGCGCCTGGATGAACCCTCCGGCGGCGACCACGCCGTCCGAGCCCGGCGGCACGCGCACCACCTCCATCCCCGCCTCCTCGAGCCAGGCCGCGGCGCCCGCGGTGGATGGGTGCTCGAACGCGGAGAGCACGATCCGGCCGGAGTACCCGTAGCGCCTCCCGGTGCCGAGCACCAGCATGTTGTTCGCTTCCGTCCCCGAGCTCGTGAACACCAGCTCCTCGGGCGCGGCGCCGATCAGCGCAGCGACCTCGCGACGGGCGGACGCCACGGCCTCGTGGGCCGCCTTGCCCGGTCGATGGAGGGACGAGGGGTTGCCGAAGCGCTCGCCGAGCCAGGGCAGCATGGCGTCGCGGGCCCAGGGGTGGAGCGGAGTGGTGGCGTTGTGGTCGAAGTAGACGTAGGCCATCCAAACCAGTGTAGCAAGGGAGCCCGCAGGGTGAGGCGCCGGAATCCCCGCGCTTCGATCGCGCGTTATGAACGCTGGACCCCGCGCCATGTCGGCCGCCGGCCCCAGGAGCTCTCGTGATGACTCGAGCCACCCTCCGGCCCCTCCTCCCGCTCCGGCGGTGCCGTCGCTCTGCGGCAGCGGTGTTTCTCGCGGTCCTCGGTGGCCTCTTCGCCGCGTTCGCGCCGGCTTCCGCCGCCGAGCCGAAGCCCGCCACGGCGGAAACGACGCCCGCCACCACGCAGAAGACGCCCGCCACGACGGAGCAGAAGGCCGGATCCGATGACTCGAGCAAGGAGACCCAGCCCGCCGAGAAGGCCCAGACGCTCAAGCCCGAGGATCTGCCCGCGAAGTACCAGCAGTGGCTCGAGTCGGTGGCGATCCTCATCACTCCGGAGGAGCGCGCCGCCTTCCTCGCCCTCCAGGAGGACTACCAGCGCGACGTGTTCATCGAGCGCTTCTGGCGCGCCCGGGACACGGACCGGACCACGGCGCGAAACGAGTTCCGGGAGCGTTGGGAGAACCTCCTCCAGTACGCCGACACCAACTTCGAGGGCAAGTACGACGAGCGCAGGAAGATCCTGCTCCTCAACGGCCCACCCACCGTCGCCATCACCAGCCGCTGCTCTTTGCTCCAGCCTCTCGAGGTCTGGTTTTACGCCCAGAGCGACCAGGTGCCCTTCGAGTTTTTCGTGGTCTTCTACCGCCCGTTCGGCGCCGGCAACTTCCGCATCTGGGAGCCGACCTCCGGCCTGAGCGCGCTGACCGACGCGTGGAAGGGGGCCGGAAGCTCGGGCTCACTGATCCAGGACGTGGCGCTCCAGTGCCCGGACGGCGACAAGCTGGCGGCGGCGATCGCCTGGGTGGCGCGTCAGGGATCCCTCGGTTACACCGCGTTGATGGCGCGCATGGAGAAGAAGCCCGAGGATCCACCGAGCGAGTGGGTGTCGACCTTCGACGCCTACTCGACCCTGGTACCGGCCGAGGCCGGCACCTTCGACGCCAGCCTCGCGGTCTCCTACCCCGGTCGGCACCAGAGCCGGACCGTCGTCCAGGGCGTGGTGTCGGTGCCGGTCGCCGAGGCCGGCGTCGCCGACCTGGCGGGCAACAAGTCCTACAACTTCCTGGTCAACGGCGAGGTGCTGCGCGACGGGGAGCTGTTCGAGAGCTTCCGGTACAAGTTCGACTACCCGGCCACCCAGATCACCTCCGGGACGATCCCCCTGGTCTTCGAGCGCGCGTTGCGGCCCCACGACTACACCCTGGTGGTCAAGGTGGAGGACCTGAACTCGGGGAAGTTCTTCCACACCGAGAAGCCGATCGACGTGCCGGAGACCGAGAGCCCGCCGCCGCCGCCCGAGCCCGCGGATCCGGAGAGCGCCCGCCTGCTGGCCGAGGCCAACGCGCTGCTCGCAGAGGGCCATTCGACCCTCAAGATCGTCCGGCCCCAGGGGGAGCTGATCACCGGGATGACCCGCTTCGACACGCTGACCACCGGCAAGGACATCGACCACGTGACCTTCGCCCTGAACGGCCAGCCGATCCTCACCGACCGCCGGCCGCCCTACTCGGTGGAGCTCGACCTCGGCACACTGCCCCGCACCCACTCGCTGCGCGCCACCGCCTACGACGCCGCCGGCGACGAGGTGGCCAACGACGAGATCCTGGTCAACTCGGGGGGCACGCGATTCCGGGTGCGGCTCACCGAGCCCCGAAAGGGCAAGCTCTACCACGACAGCCTGCGGGCCCGCGCCGAGCTCGAGGTGCCCGCCGGCGAGACGGTCGGCCGCTTGGAGTTCTACCTGGACGAGACCAAGGTGGCGACGCTCTACGGTCCGCCCTGGGAGCAGCCGATCGTCCTGCCGCCCGAGATGCGCGACGGCGGCTCCATGGGCTACGTGCGGGCCGTCGCCTACCTGAACGACGGGAGCTCGACCGAGGACACGGTCTTCGTCAACGCGCCCGACTACATGGAGGAGGTCGATGTCCAGTTCGTCGAGCTCTACGCGAGCGTCTTCGATCGGACGGGCCGGCCGGTCCAGGGGCTCAAACAGGCCGACTTCCGGGTCACGGAGGACGAGAAGCCCCAGCAGATCGTGCGCTTCGAGCAGGTGCGGGACCTGCCGATCCACGCCGGGATCCTGCTGGACGTCTCGGCGTCCATGGACGAGAGCCTGCCGGCGGCCCGCGACGCGGCGCTCGAGTTCTTCCAACAGATCCTCCATCCCAAGGATCGGGCGGCGCTGATCACCTTCAACGACCATCCGAACCTGGCGGTGAAGTTCACCAACCAGGTGGACACCCTGGCCGGCGGCCTGGCGGGGCTCAAGGCCGAGCGCGGCACGTCGCTCTGGGACAGCGTGATCTTCTCGCTCTACTACTTCAACGGGATCAAGGGTCAAAAGGCGCTCCTGATCCTCTCCGACGGCAAAGACGAGTCGTCGAAGTTCTCCTTCGACGACGCCCTCGAGTACGCGCGCCGCGCCGGCGTGACCATCTACACCGTCGGCCTCGACCTGCCCCACGGCGACCCGCGCCACAAGCTGACCAAGCTCGCCGAGGAGACCGGCGGCCGGAGCTACTTCGTCGACTCGAGCGACGAGCTCGCCGCCATCTACAGCCAGGTAGAAGAGGAGCTACGCTCCCAGTACCTCGTCGCCTACCAGAGCGCAAACCCGGACCAGAGCGGCAAGTTCCGCAAGGTGGATCTACAGGTCGACAAGCCAGGCCTAGAAGTGAAAACGATGACGGGGTATTACCCGTAAGGCGACACCGCCCAAGGGCCCAAGACCCCGATCGAAGGCAACCCCGGTATCCCCCAAGTCCCCTCCCCCAGCGCGGCAGGGGCAGCCGAGGAGTCCGGTGCTACGCAGGGCCGGAGGATGCGTCTCTCTTCGCCGGCGCAGTCTGCCGCCGAAGAGAGACCTTCCACCGAGCCGTCGCCATCGCAACCCCGGCCCAACGTCCGACAACGCGCTCCTCCCGTGCTAGCCTTCCGCCGCCCATGCCCGCCCTGCCGCGACTCATCCTCGCTTCCGCCTCCCCCCGCCGCCAGAACCTCCTGGCGACCCTCGGGCTCCACTTCCTCGTCCGCCCGGTCGACCTCGACGAAACCCCCCATCCCGACGAGCCCCCGGAGGTCTACGTCCGGCGCCTGGCAGAGGAGAAGGCGGCGGCCAAGATCTCGCCGGGCGAGCTCGTCCTCGCCGCCGACACCTCCGTGATCCTGGACGGCGAGATCCTGGGCAAGCCCGCCGACGAGGCCGAGGCGCGGAGCATGCTCGCCCGTCTCGCCGGCCGCGAGCACACCGTCCTGACGGGCGTGGCCCTGGGCGAGCTCGGACTGGAGAGCCGCACCGTGGTCGAGAGCTCCCGGGTGCGCATCGCCGCCCTGGAGGCCGACGAGATCGCCTGGTACGTGGGAACCGGCGAGCCCATGGACAAGGCCGGCAGCTATGCAGTCCAGGGCCTCGGGGCGATGTTCGTCGAGGCGATCACGGGCGACTACACCAACGTGGTGGGGCTCCCACTGCCGGGCACCAGCCGGCTCTTCGCCGCGGCGGGCTACGACCTGAAGGAGTTCCGTCGATGACCCGCGAGCTGCCCCGGACGGCCCTCGCCCGAGGGCCGGCGCGCTCGCTGCCCGAGCTCGCCGGCTGCTACCTGGAGGAGTACCTGGACAAGATCCGCCTGGCCCTGGACGGCCTCGACGACGAGCAGGTCTGGTGGCGTCCCGCGCCGGGCACCAACAGCGCTGCCAACCTGATCCTCCACCTGTGCGGAAACCTCTCCCTCTGGCTCCTTGCCGGCGTCGGGGGACGCGACTACGAGCGGCACAGAAGCGAGGAGTTCGCCGCCCGGGGGGGCCACTCGAAGGCCGAGCTCCTGGACCGCCTGGAGCAGGTGGTGGACGACTGCAGGGACGTCCTCGCCCCGCTCGGCGCCGCAGATCTCGGACTTGCCCTCGAGGTCCAGGGCTATGCCACGGACGTCCTGTCCGCCGTAGTCCATGGCGTCGAGCACATGAGCTACCACACCGGCCAGATCGTTTGGATCGCGAAACAACTCCGCGCCGGCACCGATCCTTTCGAGTTCTACCCTCGGCATTCCGGGGAGTAGCTCGGAGGCGGAGGCAAGCGGCCACTTCAGTCGGATCTCCTCCAAGCCGCCTGGAGGTCGTAGCGCAGTCCGGTCCCGGTGCCAGGGGCCGACGCCACCCCAACCACCGCCTTCGCCGATTCCCCTTCTTCTCTCCCACCGTCGCGGCAGGGGCAGCCCAGCAGTCCGGTTTACGCAGGGCCGGCGCGGGTGGGATCTCGCCGGCGCAGTTTGCCGCCGAAACCCCACCGCACCGGCCCGTCGCCACGCCGACCCCGCCCCATCGTCCGACGCCCCTGCCGCCTCGCCTTGACTCCACCGCCCCCCCGCGAGTAGCTTGATCGTGGACCGCAGCCCCGCGAGGAGAGCCATGAGCCCGAAAGCCGTGACCCGCGCCTACCTGATCTTCACC
>CAZIIB010000323.1:0-5059 GCA_964539125.1 uncultured Thermoanaerobaculia bacterium
CCGGCCAGGACCGAGATGGCGATGAGCCAGCGGTTGACGGCGGGGCGCTCGACGGCGGTGTCTGCGGCGGTTGGGGTGACGACGGACATGGGGACGGAGCGTGCGGGGCGGCGCCCGGGGCGGCGGGCTCAGTGGAGGAGGACGGTGGCCTCCACCGACATGCCGGGGCGTAGCAAGTGGTCCGGATCCTGCCCCTTCTCGAGGACGATCTTCACCGGCACGCGCTGGACCACCTTGACGTAGTTGCCGCTGGCGTTCTCCGGCGGCAGCAGGCTGAACTTGGAGCCGGTCGCCGGGGCGATGCTCTCCACGTGGCCCCGGTAGGTGGTGTCGTAGGCGTCGACCGAGACCTCGGCCGGCTGCCCGGGGCGCATGTGGTGGAGCTGGGTCTCCTTGAAGTTGGCGATCACCCAGACGTCCTCCAACGGCACGAGGGCCATGAGCGGCTGTTCGGCGCGGACGATCTCGCCCAGCTCCACCGCCTTCTTGCTGATGACACCCGCCGCCGGCGCCGTGACCTTCGTTCGCTCGAGGTCGAGCTTCGCCTGGTCGAGCTTCGCCTTGGCCTGCTTGAGCTGGGCCTCGGCCGAGGAGAGCCGTCCCTTCGAGGCGGTCACCTCCTGGGGCCCGGATCCGGCCTTCTCCACGGCCGCCTGGGCACTCGCCACGGCGCTCGCCGCCTGATGACGGTGGCTCTCAGCGATCGCCACCCCCTGCTCGGCCTCGGAGACGGCGGCCCGGGCGGCGGTCGCCTGGCTCTGGGCGGCGTCGTACTGCTGCTGCGGCACTTCTTGCTTGGCGACCAGAACCTTCAGGCGATGAAGGTCGTCCTCGGCCTGCTTGGCCCGGGCGCGGGCGGCGTCGAGGCGGGCGCCGGCGGCGGCGATCTCCTGCTCGGCCGAGCGCTCCGCCGAGCGCGCGCTCGCCAGCTCGGCCTTGGCGGTGGACAGGCTGCTCGCGGTCGACTGCGAGGTGATCGGTACGCCGGCGCGGGCGCTCTCGAGGGCGCCCTGGGCCGCCTCGTACTCGCCCTCCGCCTTGTCGACGGCGATGCGGTAGTCCGCTGGATCGATCTCCAGCAGCACCTCGCCCGCCTCGACCTTCTGGTTGTTGCCCACGTGGACGGCGGTCACCATGCCGCCGACCCGCGGTGCGATCGAGAGGATGGTGCCGTCGATCTGGGCGTCGTCGGTCGACTCGCGGGTGGCGTAGTGGCGCCAGGCGATGAGCCCCGCGACGGCGATCACCAGGAGCGTGATGAGCACGATCCAGCGGGCGCGAGGGCTGGACCAGGCCTCACGGATTCCCCGGCGTTCCGGGCGCTCCCTGCTCGTGTCCTCCCCGTTCATCGATTCCCCTTCAGAAACTCGGCGGTCCGCTCCTCGGCCACGCCCAGGGCGCGGGCGAGGGAGACCTTGGCGAGGTTGTAGGCGTAGAGGCTGGCGATGTAGCTCTCGTGGGCCGCCGCGACCGCCTGTTGCGCCTGGACCACCTCGAGACTGCCGCTCACCCCGGCTGCGAAGCGGTCTCGGGCCTCGGTGAGCTGCTCGTCGGCGAGGTCGCGGGCGGCCTGGGCGGTCTCGACCCGCTGCCGGGCGGCGTCCAGGTCGAGCCGGGCGCCGCGGATCTCGTACTCGACCTGGGCTTCGAGGTCGGCGAGCCGATCCTCGGCCTGGTGCACCCGCGCTTCGGCGGCGAGCACCTCGCCGTGCACGCGGCCGCCGAGGAAGAGGGGGATGCCGAGGACGGCGCCCACGTCGTAGGTGGTGAGCGAGGAGGACGCCGTCGGCCCGATGGTCCCCCAGTCGGCCTTGAGGGAAAGGGTCGGGAAGCGCTCCCCCCGGGCCGCGGCGAGGCCCGCGCGGGCCGCCGCCAGGCGCGCCTTCGCCGCCGCCAGGTCGGCCCGGCGGGAGCGCGCTTCGGAGAAGGCCTCCTCGAGGCTCATGGCGGGGGCGGCGGCGTAGGGCACCGGGTCGGTCAGGTCGATCGGTTGCCCGAGGGAGAGACCGATGGCGCGGGCCAGGGCGAGCTTGTCCTTCTCGAGGTCGTTGGCGGCGACGATCCGCTTCTGGCGCTGCGCCTCGAGCTCGACCTTGGAGCGGAGCACGTCGATCTTGGCGACTGTGCCGGCCTGGAGCTGGTCGCTCGCCAGGTCGGCCAGAGCGCGGGCGGTGGCGAGCTCGGCGTCGGAGGCCTCGACCCGCGCGCCGTCGGCGATCACCCCGAGGTAGAGGCGGGTGACCACCAGGACGACCAGGTCCCGCGCGTCGCGGGCGTCGGCGCGCGCCGCCTCGAGCCCGGCCCGGCCCGCCTTCGAGCGCTCCTGGGCCGCCCGGTCGAAGAGCTTCTGGTCGAGGGCGAGCCGCGCGTCGAAGACGTCGAAGGGACCCACCAGCGGTGCCTCGCCGGGAGGCAGCGGCAGGCCATACGCTTCGAGGTTGAGCTTCTCGCGGTCCTGGGTGACCCGCGCCGAGACCGAGGGCAGGAGCGCCGCCAGGCTCTGCCAGCGCTCGCCCCGGGCGGCGGTCTCGCCGGATTGGGCCAGCAGCAGGCCGAGGTTGTGCTGGAGGCCGCGGGCGATGGCCTGGTCGAGGGAGAGCTCGCGGGGCGTGTCCGAGACCTGGCCCTCGGCGACGCCGCCGGAGAAGGCGCCAGGGGCCATGGTGGTTGCGGGGTGGAGCGGTGACTGGGCTCCTGCGGCCCTTGGAGTCGAGGCCGTCAAGGTCAGGATGCAGAGTGCGGCCACCAGGCCGGACGAACGCCAAGGGGCGCTTGGGAGGAGATTCATCATCGACGGCCTTCTCGGGCGTGAGTCCCCCGGCGGGCGGACGCCGAGGGCCATCCAGGAAACGCCCCGCGGGGCGCCGGTGGCGCTCAGGCGGTGCGCCGAACGGCGACCAGGGTCAGGTCGTCGGGGCGGGGCTCGCCACCCAGGAAGTGTTCCATATCGTCCCGGCAGGACGCCAGGAGCTCGGGCAGGGGGCGGCTCGCCGCCTGCCGAAGCGCCGCCGCGGCGCGACCGACGCCGTACTCCTCGCCGTCCTTGGCCGCCTCGGTCCAGCCGTCGGTGTAGAGGAGGAGGACGTCGCCCGGGTCGAGCTCGAGCCGGTGGCCGATGTAGTCGGCCCCGGCGAAGAGGCCCAGGGGCAGGCCCGAGCCCTCGACCGGCCGGACGCCGCGCCGGTCGGCCAGGAGCGGCCTCGGATGCCCCGCGTTGGCGAGCTCCAGCGCGCCGTCGTCGGTCAGCCGGGCGGCGACCAGGGTGGCGTAGCTGGCGCTCGCGGTCGCCCCGCCGAACAGGCGGTTGGCGCGGGCGAGGAGATCGGCCAGCGGCAGATCCGGCACGGTGAGCGCCCGGAACAGGGCGTGGAGGTGCGACTGGAGGAGCGAGGCCGCCACCCCCTTGCCGGCCACGTCGCCCAGGATGAGGTGGAGCGGGTCGCCCTCGATCTCCGGGCCGAGGAGGTCCACGTGGTCGCCCGAGACGGCCCCCTTGGGCTCCCAGAGCCAGGCCACCTCCCAGCCGTCGTGGGTCAGGTGGCGGGCCGGGAGCAGGGCCCGCTGCACCCGGGCGGCGCTCTCGAGGTCGCGCTCCAGGGCGTGGCGCTCTTCGGACGAAAGGCACTCGAAGCAGACGCTCACCGCCGGGTCGATCTCCAGGAGATCGGGCTCGATGGCCACGTGGCAGACGGCGCACAGGCCCCACGCGCCCACCTCCAGGCGGCCGAGGGCCTGGTCGACCCGGCGCAGCAGCTCGACCAGCTCCCCCTCCGGATGATCGGTGGCGAGGGCGGCGAGGCGCTCCCGGCGCTCGGTGAGGCGCTCGCGGACCACCTCCTCGACCGGGTTCACGAGACGCCTCCCGCGCCGGACGCCTCCTTCTTGGCTGCCTCGCCGGCTTTGCGCAGGACGGCGATCTGGCCGGCGTGGTAGGTCTGGTGCTGGAGCAGGCCGAAGAGGAGGCCGCGGAGCGTCGGGTCCGAGCCGGCCACCGGGTCGTCCATGCGGCCGTCGTCGAGGGTGAGGACCGTCAGGTGGAGCCGGCGATGGGCCTCCTCGAGGGCCCGGAGGGCGGCGCGCCAGGCATCGTCCGAAGCGGCCTCGCCGACCGGCGGCCGGGGCCAGTCCTGCTCGTCGGGCACCTTGACGATCGGCTGCCCCTCGATCCGCCGCCGGGAGACGTCGGTCCAGGCGGTCACATGGCCGACGATCTCCCAGATGGTGTGGGCCGCCGGAATCGGGCGCAAGGATGCGGTGGCGGCGTCGACGCCGAACAGGGTCTCGGCCACCGCCGGACCGTGCCACGCGCCGCCCCGGAAGGCGCGCTCGAGCTGGTCGGCGAGGAGATTGACTTCGTGTCGTGCGACGGTTTCGGCTTCGGCTTCCATGAGGCTAACCCCCTTTCGCTGTGTCGACAGTTAGCCTAGATCGGTGGCGCTAACTTGTCAATAGCCTATCGTAGGTTAGAATGGTGCTCGCGATGGACGATTCGCCCGAGCCGGCCGCGACCGGACCGTTCGAGCTCTCCGGAGGGGCGCTCTGCCTGGACTTCGCCAACACCTGGGGCGACCGGGGACGGCCCGAGTCCGAGCGGCTCCACGGCTACCCGGATCTCGTGGCCTTCGCCCTCCAGACCGAGAGCCTCGGAGCGCCGGAGACCGAGGCCCTCCTGGCCCGGGCGGCCGGAGAGGAGGACGCGGGGGAGGCGGCGTTCGCCGAGGCCCGGAGGCTCCGCGAGGCCCTCTACCGCCTCTTCTCGGCGCGGGCGGCTGGGCGTCGCCCGCCGGCGGGCGACCTCGAGCGCCTCAACTCCTACCTCCCCGAAGCGCTGGCCGGGCTCCGGCTGGCGCCCGAGGGCGAAGGCTACGCCTGGCGAGGGGCGGCGGTCGCCCAGGCCCTGACCTCTCCGCTCCGACCCATCGTCCGCTCGGCGGCCGAGCTCCTGACCTCGCGAGACCTCGACCGGGTGCGCGAGTGCGACGGGGCGTCGTGCACCTGGCTCTTTCTCGACCGCAGCCGCAACCGCTCGCGGCGCTGGTGCTCCATGGAGAGCTGCGGC
>CAZIIB010000324.1:0-5051 GCA_964539125.1 uncultured Thermoanaerobaculia bacterium
GCCGCCTGCTCGACGCTCTCGGGGGTGAGCGAACGGATCAGCTCGTCGAAGCGCAGGATCTGGCGGGGGTCCCGGCCCATCCGGTAGTAGGTACCCAACGCGCTGATCCAAAAGGAGTTGTCTTGAATCGCGCTCTCGCGCTCGCGCCGCTGGAGCTCGCGCACCTTGGCGACCAGGTCCGGGTCCGGCCCCGAGGATTGGAAGGCGAGGATCTCCTTGTGCACGCGGTCGACCAGCTCCTCGGCCTGGGTCGGGTCGCAGCCGAACTGGATCGAGACCGAGTAGCGCTGGCGCGGGCGCCAGGAGAGATCGCCGCTCACGCTCACGTCGTAGACGGCGCCCAGGTCTTCGCGCAGCACCTCCCGCAGGCGGAGCTGGAGGACGTCGGCCAGGGAGCGCAGGGCGTGGACGTGCTCGCGGCTCCAGGTCTCCGGGCCGTGGAGCACCAGCCAGACCCGCCCCTTGGGCTCGAGACCCCGCTTCATGGTGAACTCGACCGGCTGGTCCGGGCGCTCGATGCCCACGTCGCGCCAGCTCTCGTGGCGGCCGGTCGCGGGCAGGCTCGCGACGTAGCGCAGGACCGAGGGCTCGATGGCCTTGGGATCGAAGCTCCCGACGACCAGGAAGGTGGCGTCGCCCAGGTCGGCGAAGCGCTCTTTGTAGATCTCGAAGGCCTTCTGGGGGTCGATCTGGTCCAGGCGCTCCAGGGTCAGGGGTTGGCGGCGTGGGTGGTCCTGGTTGAGCTCGCGGAGCATCCGCTCGACGAAGGCCTGCCTCGGGTCCGCCAGGCGGTTCTCGAGGCCGGGGCGAAGGCGCGACTCGTAGGACTCGATGGCGTCGAGATCGAGGCGGGGCCGGGTGAGGGCCAGGTAGACGAGCTGGAAAAGGGTGGGCAGGTCGTCGGTCGAGCCCGAGGCCGTGATCCCCTCCTCCAGCTCGTCGATGTGGGGGCTGACCGAGACCACCTTGCCGGCCATGGCCTTGGCCAGCGCGATCTCGTCGAAGTCGCCGAGTCCCCCGAGGGAGATCAGCCCGTCGGCGTAGGAGGCGGTCAGGGCGTCCTGGTCGTCGACCAGGGAGGTCCCCCCGGGGCTGAAGCCGTCGATCAGCACCTGGTCCTCGCGGTAGTCAGTGGGCTTGAGCACCACGGTGATGCCGTTCGACAGGTGCCACTCGGTGACACCGATCTCCGGGATCTCGCGCCGCGAGACGATGGTTCCGGGCTCCGGCGGGTCCGGCACCAGGGTCTTGGCCGCCGGCTGGTCCCGGTAGGGCGCGAGCTGGAGCCCCTGGACCTTCTGGAAGACGGCGAGGAGGTCGTCCTCCGAGGGGAGCTTGGCGGCCTCGCTCTCGGGGCCGCTCACCAGGATCACCCGGTTGGCCTGCTGGGTGTGGAGGTCGGCCAGGGCGTTGACCTGGTCGAGGGTGATCTCGGGCACGAAGCGGCGGGCCATCTCCACCTCGACCTGGATGCCCGGGATCGGCTCGTCGTTGAGGAAGTTCCGCGAGTACTCGGCGGCGTAGGAGGGGGAGGCGCGGTTCCCCCGCTGGAGGTACGTGCGCTCGTAGGCGCGGAGCAGGTCCTGCTTGGTGCGCTCGAGCTCGGTGGCGGTGAAGCCGTGGCGGCGGACCCGCTCGATCTCGGTGAGGAGTGCCTCGAGACCGGTGAGCACCTCGCCCGGCCGCACCCCGGCCTCCTGCTCGTCCACCGCGGCGCCGCGTACCAGGGGGTCCGAGGTGGAGAGGGCGTAGAGGAAGGGCGGATCGGGTTTGTGGCCTACCTCGTAGAGGCGGTCGTTGAGCATGCGGTGATAGACGCCCTCGACCAGGGAGCGGCGGTAGTCGTCCACCGTCCCTTGGGGCTTGGGGGGCAGCTTGGTGTAGACCGAGACGGTGGTGTCGGTGAGCTCCGGGTCGGTGAAGGTGCCGAACAGGGTCTTGTCGTGGTCGGGCACCGAGAAGCTCGGCCGTTCGCGCTCGTGGGCCGGCCCCGCGATGCCGGCGAAGTGCTTCTCGATCAGGGCCTCGACCTTTGCGGCCGGCACGTCGCCCACGGCGATCACGGCCATCAAATCCGGGCGATACCAGTCCTGGTAGAAGCGGCGGATCGTCTCCGGCGAGGCGCTCTCGATGACCTCCTTCGAGCCGATGGGCAGGCGATCGGCGTAGCGCGAGCCGGCGAAGAGGAGCGGCGCCTGGGCGTCGCGCTGGCGGGCCTCGGCGCCCCGGCCGAGGCGCCACTCCGCGGTGATCACGCCTCGCTCCTGGTCGACCTCGTGGGGGTCGAAGGTGATCCCGTCGGCCCAGTCCTCGAGGATCTGGACGCCCGTCTCCAAGGTGTTCTTGCGGTCGGTGGGTACGGTGAGCTGGTAGATCGTCTGGTCGAAGCCGGTGTAGGCGTTGACGTCCGGCCCGAAGCGCATGCCGATCGACTCGAGGTAGTTGACCAGCTCCTGGCGCTTGAAGTGGCGGGTGCCGTTGAACGCCATGTGCTCCACGAAGTGGGCGAGGCCGCGCTGGTCGTCGTCCTCGAGGACCGAGCCGGCGTCCACCACCAGCCAGAGCTCCTCCCGGTCGGCCGGAGCCGGATTGTGGCGCACGTAGTAGGTGAGGCCGTTGGGCAGGTGGCCGAGGGTGATCGCCGGATCGACCGGGAGCTGGGCGTCGAGGGCTTCGGGGGCGTGGGCGACCGGAGGGGCCGCCGGGGCGGCGGCGGTGGCGGGCGCCGGGTTGCCGGAGCAGGAGAGGGCCGGCAGCAGGGCCGCGAGAAGAAGGAGGACGAAGAGACGGCTCGAGTTCATGGCGCTCAAGGATACGTCAGACGGCGGGGCCTTCGGGGCCATCCGGGCGGTGCGGCTCGCGGGCTTCCCCCGGGCTCTCCGGCGCCGCGCCGAGAGGCCGGATTCCCACCGCCGGAATCCGGTCGCGGGCCTCGAGCATCAGGGCGAGGGCCAGGAGGCCGACAGCCAAGCCCCCGGCCGCCTGGCGGTAGGTGAAGATCATCAACAGCGCCAGGGTGAAGAAGAGGACGCCGGCGGCGGTCGCCTGGGGCGAGTCGACGGCGGCGAGGAGGCGCCCCAGGTCCCGCGCCCAGCGCGCCACCGGGCGGAGGAAGGCGAGGCTCACCAGGACCGTCAGGCCGACCAGGACGGCGAGCACGGCGAGCCGGCGGTCGGGGAACGGGTAGTTGAGGAGGCCGTGGGCCACGATCGAGGGCAAGAGCGAGCCGGTGCGGTAGAAGACGTAGCCCATGAGGAGGGCGCCCACGAAGATCGCCAGGGTGTCGCCCGCGCCCGCCAGGCTCGGCTGGAGGAAGTCGCCGTGGGCGACGGCGAAGAAGGCCGAGGCGAGGAGGATGCCGCCGCCGGGTCCGAAGTCCTCGGTGAGGCGGCGCTGCATGTAGCCGCGGGCCAGGATCTCCTCGAGCACCGGCGCCAGGACGAAGCTCGCGACCGCCATGTAGACCAGGAACTCGACGCTCGTGTGGGCGGGGCGGACCGGGGGCGAGCCGGTGGCCCCGGGCGTGATGCGGCCGAGGAGCTCCAGGCCGTAGGGAATCAGGCCCGCCGGCCCGGCGAGGACCACCCCGGCGAGGAGAAGCCAGCCCAGGCGCCGGCCGCCCCGGGTGAATCCGTAGGCCGCCGGCCGCCGGCGCCGGTGCCACCAGCCGATCCCGAAGGCGAGGAGGAACATCCAGCCGTACTTGATGAGGAGCTCGACCAGGGCGACCCGGGCGAGGACCAGCCAGTCGACCCGGCCGGCCGCCATCATGTGGGCCTGGGCGCCGCGCCAGGAGACGAGGCCCAGGAGCTTGTCGGTGTAGATCAGCAGGAGGTTGCCCAGGAAGACGACCGCCGTCACCTCGGCCAGGGCGGCGAGGCGCCGCGGCCCGCGGGCGAGGCGGCCGGCGGGCGGGATGGTGAGGGTGGGGAGGGGCGCTCCGGTGGCGGCCGTGGGCTCGCTCATGGCGGCCGATTGTGACATCCCCGGAGGCCGAGCCGAATCTCGTCGAGCGCCGGCCCCGGACCCGGTAGGACCCGGCAGGGCCCGGTAAGATGGCGGCGTCATGAGACACCTGGCTCCGAGCTCGCTCTCCCCCCTCCTGCCCGTCCTGCTCCTCGCCGTCGGCGCCCTGGCCCGCGTCGCTCCCGCCCGCGCGGCCGAGCTCGACGCCGCCGCGGCCGGCCGCTTCGCCCGCCTGGCCCTGGCCTGCGTCCACCAGGAGTACCCGAACAAGATCGCCCACGTGCTGCAGAGCGATGCCGACGTCAAGCCGCCGCGGGAGCTCACCCCCGCCTTCTATGGCTGCTACGACTGGCACTCCTCGGTCCACGGCCACTGGCTGCTGGTGCGCCTGGCGCGGACCTTCCCCGACGCACCCTGGGCGGCGGACGCCCGCCGGGCGGTGGCCGAGAGTCTGACCCCGGAGCACATCGCCGGCGAGGTGGCCTATCTCTCGGGCGAGGGGCGGGTGACCTTCGAGCGGCCGTACGGCCTCGCGTGGCTTCTCCAGCTCGCGGCGGAGCTCCGCGAGTGGGACGACCCGCAAGCCAACGAGTGGTCGAAGACCCTGGAACCCCTCGAGACCCTGGCGGCCCACCGGATCCGGAACTGGCTCCCCAAGCTCACCCACCCCATCCGGATCGGCGAGCACGCCCAGACGGCGTTCGCCTTCGGCCTGATCCGGGACTGGGCGAAGACCGCCGGCGACCGGGCGATGCTCGAGCTGCTGGACTCGCGGATCCGGGACTACTACCTGGGCGATCGGGACTGCCCGCTCGCCTACGAGCCCTCGGGGCAGGACTTCCTCTCGCCCTGCCTGGCGGAGGCGGACCTCCTGCGCCGGGTGCTGGCGCCCCCGGAGTACGCCGCCTGGCTGGGGGCGTTCCTGCCCGGGTTGCCGCTATCCGACCAGGAAGTGGGCTCCGCCGCCTGGCTCGAGCCGGCGGTGGTGACCGATCCCTCGGACCCGAAGCTCGCGCACCTGGACGGCCTCAACCTGTCGCGGGCCTGGATGCTCGAAGGCATGGCCTCGGGGCTTCCAGAGGGGG
>CAZIIB010000325.1:0-5047 GCA_964539125.1 uncultured Thermoanaerobaculia bacterium
TCCTCGACGAGGCCCAGAACACGACCACCGAGCAGATGAAGATGTTCCTCACCCGGATCGGCTTCGGCTCGAAGGCGGTGATCAACGGCGACGTGACCCAGGTCGACCTGCCGCAGGGCCGCCGCTCCGGGCTGCGCATCGCCGAGACGGTGCTGGGGGAGATCGAAGGCATCCGCTTCTTCCGCTTCGACGAGCGAGACGTCGTGCGGCACAGCCTGGTGCAGCAGATCATCTCGGCCTACGATCGCTTCGAGCGCGAGGACCGGGAACGGGAGACGGCGCCGCCGGCCCGCCCGGTGGAGCCGGCGGGAGTCGGGGGCGGCTGAGCCGGGAGCGGATCCCCGGCGCCTGATCGAACACCCGTTTCAGGCGACGAGAACCGATGGCGAAGAACCCGTCCAAGAAGGCCCTGAAGTCGTTCCAGGGATCGCCCCGCCCGGGCCCGGTCGGCCGGAGCCGGCGCCGGGGACTGGCGCGGCTCAGCCGGCGGCTCGGCGAGGGCTGGCGCCGGCTCCTCGAGCTGCCGGTGCTCTGGATCGGCCTGCTCCTGACGGTCGGTGCGTGGGGCCTGACCCCCGGGGGGTTGCTCCCGGTACCCATCGCCCGCGAGGGCGAGGTGGCGACCCGCGACTACGTGGCCCCCTCCGACCTTCTGATTCCCGACCAGGAGACCACCACCGAGAAGCAGGCCCGGGCACGCGAGGAGGTGCCCCCGGTCTACGACTACGACTCCGGGGCCGCGTCGGCGGTCCAGGACCAGGTGGCCAGGCTCTTCGCCACCGGTCACCAGCTCCTCCAGGAGTCGGCGGGGGCCTCGAAGGGACGGCGCGGCAGCGCGACGCGAGGGCCGGCGGCGGGGAAGGCGGCGGAGACGGCGCGGCCCCAGGGCGCCGAGGGCGAGGACCGGCTGGCCGACGAGATCTCCCAGCTCGAGCAGGCCTCGGGCCTCAAGCTCACCCGCGACGAGGTGTCGGCCCTCCTCGCCCAGGGGTTCTCTCAGGATCTCGAGGAACGGCTGAGCCTCCTGGTCGGGCGGGTTCTGCGCCAGGGCATCGTCGAGGGCAAGGCGCGCCTGCTCGAGAACCGGGTGCGGGGCATCACCCTGCGGATCCTCCCGTCGGGGACCGAGCGCCGGCACTACGACCTCTACGATTACCTGGAGTACCCGGGGGAGGTGCAGGAGTTCCTCGAGGGCGAGGTGGAGGACTGGCGCGACCTGAGCTCGACGCAGCGCAAGGCCTCGATCGACCTGTTGATGGCCAATCTGCCGGCGAACCTCTCGCCCAACCGCAGCGAGACGCTGGAGCGCCAGGAGGAGGCGGCTGCCGCCGTCGCCCCTGTCTTCAAGCAGATCCGCAAGGGGCAGGTGATCGTGCGCAAGGGGGATCAGATCGGCCCCGCCGAGGCTCGCATGATCGCCGACATCACCGGCCACGACCGGCTGACCGGGAGGTTGTTGCCGCTGGCGGGGACCATGGCGCTCCTCGGCCTCGTCGCCCTCGCCCTCTGGTTCGGGCTGCGCGGCGAGCGGGTGGCCGATCACGGGCGCCGCCGCCTGTACAGCGAGGTCCTCCTGGTGCTTCTGGTGAGCATCCTGGGGACGAAGTTCAGCTTCCTGGTCTCGACCGCCCTCGCCAACTCCTTCGACGTGGCGCCGTTCAACTCGTTCCGCGGGTACGCCTACGGGGTTCCGTTCGCCGGCCTCGCGCTGGTCGCCGCACTGCTCTTCGGGCGGACGGCGGCGACCTTGGCCGCCCTCTTCTTCGCCCTGCTCGTCTCCAGGCTGGCGGGCCTCGAGGCTTTGTGGGTGACCCTCTACGCCGCCGTGGGCTCCCTGGGAGCCGTGTTCGCGGTCGACGCGTTCCAGATCAAGCAGCGCCTGATGCTCACCCGGATCGGGCTGGTGGTGGGCGCCCTCAACGTGGGCACCGTCCTCGTCCTCACCGCCTTGAGCGGCGGGGTGGGGAGCGAGCCGCTGCAGCTCGTCTTCGACCTGGTTTGCGCCCTGATCGGTGGCCTGCTGGTCGCGGCGGTGGGCAGCTTCTCCGTGCCCATCCTCGAGTCGCTCCTGGGCATCACCACCGACATCAAGCTCGTGGAGCTGGCCAACGCCAACCTGCCGCTCCTGCGCCGCCTGGCCTTCGAGGCGCCGGGGACCTTCCAGCACTCCTTGATGGTCGCGAACCTGGCGAAGGAGGGTTGCGAGGTGATCGGCGCCGACCCGGCGCTCGCCTACGCGGGGGGCCTCTACCACGACGTGGGAAAGATCTTCCGGCCGGAGTACTTCGTGGAGAACCAGCGGCCGGGGCACAACCTCCACGACAAGCTGCTGCCATCGATGAGCACCCTGATCCTCATCAGTCACGTCAAGGACGGCCTGGCGCTGGCGGACGAGTACCATCTGCCCCCGCCGGTGCGCGACGCCATCGCCCAGCACCACGGAACCCGGCTCATCAGCTTCTTCTTCAACCGCGCCCAGGAGCAGGCCCGGCAGCGCTCGGATCGCAGCGGCGACGTGACCGAGGAGAAGTACCGCTACCCCGGACCCAAGCCGCAGAACGAGGTCATGGGCGTTCTCATGCTCGCCGACGGCGTCGAGGCGGCGAGCCGCACCCTGGTCGAGCCGACTCCGCTGCGGATCCGGACGCTGGTGGGGAAGATCGTCGAGGACTGCCTGGGGGACGGCCAGCTCGACGAGAGCGACCTGACCCTCTCCGACATCAAGAAGGTTTCGCAGGCCTTCATCCGCGTCTTGACGACCATCTTCCACCAGCGCATCGACTATCCCGGCTTCGACTTCCGCGGCGAGGGGCGCGAGAGCCCCCGCGGGGACCGGATCTCCGAGATCGCGGTGCGGGCGTCGTGATGGCGGACGGCGACCGCTCCCGGCGGTGCGAGATCGCCGTCCAGAACCCGGGCGGGTTCGTCGAAGCCATGGGCGGTGAACGCAGCAGCCTCGAGGCCTGGCTCGAGGCGCTGCTCGCCGAGCTCGCGCCGGAGTTTGCGAGCTTCGGTGTCCGGCTGACCAGCGACCGGGAGATGCGACGGCTCAACCGCACCTATCGGGGCAAGGACTCGCCGACCGACGTCTTGTCGTTCCCGGGGCAGGAGACGCCGGAGGGGGCACACCTGGGAGACGTCGTGATCTCGATCCCGGTCGCCCGCCGCCAGGCGGAGGCGGCCGGGCACTCCAGCGCCCGCGAAGTGAGGATCCTGCTGTTGCACGGCGTGCTCCATTGCCTGGGCCACGATCACGAGACCGACGACGGGACCATGGAGCGGCTGGAACGGAAGCTCCGGCGGCGATGGGTGCCGACCGAAGGGCCCGATGCACCGGGCCCGACCACCGCACGGCCACGCGAGGCGGAGCCCAGGGATGCAGGAAGCTGACGCCGCCGGCGCCCATCTGGGAGGCGCCGGAGAGTGGAGTCTGCTGTGGCTGGCGCTGATCCTGCTCGCCGGCACCGTCCTCTTCTCCAGCCTCTCCGCCCTGGTCGAGCGATCCGGACCGATTCGCCTGCGCCACTGGGCCGAGCAGGCCGAAGGTCGGCTGTGCAGGCTCTACGAGAAGCCGGTCCGGTTCGAAGCGTTCCGCCTGCTGCTCGCGATTCTCGCCAAGGTCGCCCCGGTCGGTCTGCTCTGGGCGGTCGCCGCCTGGCTCGTCGCCACGGGCCTGGCCACGCCGGCCGGAGCCGCGGCGTGGGGCGCCCTGGCCGCCCTGGTGGTGGTCGTGGGCGCCGAGATCCTGAACCGGGTGCTGGTCGGGTGGGATCCGGAGTCGGCGCTCGAGCGCCTGACGCCCGTCTACCGGACCTGCCTGATCGTGCTCTCGCCGCTCGTCGCGGTCTCGGTCGGCGCCTTTCCGGCGAAGGGCGTCCAGCGGCGGGCCGAGGAGGAGGAGAACGAGGCGTCCGAGGACGAGATCGAGGCCTTCATCGACGTCGGGACCCGCGAGGGCATCCTGGAGCCGGGGGAGGGCGAGATGCTCTGGGGGATCGTGGACTTCGGCGACACGCCCGTGCGCAGCGTGATGACGCCGCGGATCCAGGTCCAGTGCGCACCGGTGGAGTCGGCTCTGGACGACCTGGCGGCGCTGTTCGTCGAGTCGGGTCACTCGCGCCTGCCGCTCTACGAGGGCTCGATCGACCACATCGTGGGCATCCTCCATATCCGCGATCTCTTGCGGGGGACGCGGGCCGCGGATCGCCCGAGCGCACGGGACCTCGCCAACCCGCCGTTCTTCGTGCCGGAGACCAAGCCGCTCGGCCAGCTCCTGAAGGAGCTCCAGGCGCGCTTCCAGCAGATGGCGGTGGTGGTGGACGAGTACGGCGGCACGGCGGGGATCGTCACCGTCGAGGACCTGGTGGAGGAGATCGTCGGAGAGCTGGTCGACGAGCACGAGGAGTCCCACCCGGGCAACCACCTGCTTCCGGACGGAGCCTGGTTGCTCGAGGGGACGACCGACGTGGAGGTGCTGGAGGAGCTCTTCGGGATCGAGCTGGGGGAGGTGCCCGACGAGACGGTGGGCGGCCGGGTGTTCAGCCTGCACGGTGACGTGCCCGAGGTGGGGGAGACGGTGGAGGAGCACGGTCTGCGCTACACGGTCGAGGCGGTGGAGGAGCGGCGGGTGTCCCTGGTCCGGGTGGAGCCGGTGGGCCCGGCATCCGGCGGGGCCGATGCGGGCGGGGAGGCGGGGTGAGCGGCCCCGGGGAGGGCCCGCCCACGGCGCGCTCGGGGACCGTGGCGCTGGTGGGGCGGCCGAACGCGGGGAAATCGACCTTGATGAACCGGCTCCTCGGGGAGAAGCTGGCCATCGTCTCCGACAAGCCCCAGACCACCCGTCAACGGCTGGTGGGAATCCTCTCCTCGGAGCGCGGGCAGATGGTGTTCTACGACACGCCCGGCGTCCACCGGCCGCTCCACCGGATGAACAAGCAGATGGTGCGCCACTCGCAGGAGGCCCTGGACGAGGCGGACGTGGTCTGTCTCCTGGTCGACGCCTCGCAGCCCCCGGGCAAGGGGGACGCCTACATGCGCGAGCTGGTGG
>CAZIIB010000326.1:0-5038 GCA_964539125.1 uncultured Thermoanaerobaculia bacterium
GATTCCCCAACGCCAGGGTCTACCCGCGTGGACAAGCCTTGGCGCGCCTCGCCTCCCGGGCCGCCCTCGGCGTCTTCCTCCGCGAGGGCGGCGTAGCACTCGGCGATGGCGAGGCGCGAGCGGGCCATCTCGCGCTGGGCGTTGTTGATCACCGCGGTCAGGAACGGCCACTCCCGGTAGAGTCGGCGGAGCGTCTCCAGGCGGTCCGGGTCCTCGGCGAGGGTCTCCGCGAGGCCGCGTCCGAGGCCGAACCAGCCGGGCACGAGGTACCGGGTCTGGGTCCAGGCGAAGCCCCACGGAATCGCCCGCAGGCTCTCGAAGTCGACCTCCGAGGCCGACCCCCGGGAGACCGGCCGCGAGGCGATGGGCAGGCGGCTGATGTGCTCGATGGGGGTGACCGCCGTGTACCAGGCCCAGAAGCCCGGGGCGTCGATCAGCTCCCGATACGCGGCGCGGGCCCGCTCGCCGATCGCCACCATCAGGCGCGCCGCCTCCGGCGACGGCGCCTCTCCTTCGGTGGCCGCCGCTTCGGTGTCACCGGCGCCGGCGCGGAGGCTGGCCAGGAGCATCGCCCCCACGATCTGCTCGAGGTGGCGGTGGGCGATGCCGGGCAGCGAGTAGCGGAACGAGATGACCTCGCCCTGCTCGGTGAAGCGGATCCGGCCGTCGTGGACCGCCGCCGGCATGGCGAGGATCGCCTGGTTCGCCCGGCCCCCGCCGCGGCCCACGGTGCCCCCGCGGCCATGGAACAGGCGAAAGTCGACGCCGTGGTCGCGGCACACCCGACCCAGGTGGTGCTGGGCCCGGTGGAGCGCCCAGTTCGCCATCCAGTAGCCACCGTCCTTGTTGCTGTCCGAGTAGCCGAGCATGATCTCCTGGAAGTCGCCGCGGCCCGCCAGGTGACGGCGGTAGACCGGGTCGGCGAAGAGCGTCTCCATGCGCTCGCCGGCCGCCTCCAGGTCCTCGATCGTCTCGAAGAGCGGGATGAGGTCGAGGGGACAGACCGCCCGGCCGTCCTCCAGGCGCCAGAGGCCCGCCTCCTTGGCGAGCACCATCACTTCGAGCAGGTCGCTCACCTCGTGGGTCATGGAGACGATGTAGCAGCCCACCGCCCGCGGGTCGCGCTCGATCGCTTCGCGAACCGCGTCGAGGGTGGTGAGCACCGCGCGGGTGCCGGCGGAGAGCCGCGCCCGGGCCCCGTCTGAGAAGAGGGCGAAGGGGGGCAGGAGGGGTCGGGGGTTGTCGAGCTCGGCCGCCAGGAGCTCGCGGCGCTTCCCCTCGGGAAGGGCGGCGTAGTCTTCCGCCACCCGGCCGAGGGCGAGGAGCTCGGCGAGGGCCGCCTCGTGCACCCGGCTGTGCTGGCGCAGGTCGAGGCCGGCCAGGTGGAACCCGAAGCTCTCGGCGTGGATCAGGAGGCGGTGGAGACGGCTCGCCCGGGCGACCTCCCCCAGGCCGCTCGCCGAGAGGGCGCGCTCGATCAGGCCGAGGTCCTCCAGGAAGGCGTCGAGGTCGTAGGCCGGCGTCGGCGATCCGGCCCGGGCCTCCTCCGGCCCGTCCGCGGCCGCGAGCAGGGCCTCGAGCCGTGCGGCGACGTAGGCGATCTTTCGCCGGTAGGGCTCGTGGCGGAACTGGTGCCCGGTTCCGGGCAGGTCGCCGTGGAGCTCCTCCTCGCGGGCGAGCGAGGCGGCGAGCTCCGCCGGCACCACCGTCTGCCGGTCCGAGATCGAGAGCTCGTGGGAGAGCTCGCGGAGCTCGCCCAGGAGGAGCGACAAGGCGGCGCGGCGCTGGGCGCGGGCGGTCCAGCGCGTCACCTGGGCCGTCACGTTGGGGTTGCCGTCGCGGTCGCTTCCGATCCAGGAGCGAAAGCGCAGGAAGACCGGCACCTGGAAGGGCGGCCGGCGGCTGACGGCGGCGGGCCCCGCCGCCGCCTCGCCACGGTCGCGGTCCTCGGCGCCGTAGCGCTCCGCGAGGCTCCGCTCCAGGTCCCGATGGATCTCGGGCACCGTCTCCCAGATCGCGTGGCGCAGGAAGTAGAGCCCCTGCTCGACCTCGTCCTCGACGCTCGGCCGCCGGGCGGAGATCTCGTCGGTGGTCAGGAGGAGGGTGATCTGGAGGGCGAGCCGCTCGAGGAGGTCGGCGCGCTCGGCGGGCGTCGGGTCGCCCCGGCCGAGCGCGGCCAGGAGGCTCGCGATCCGCTCCTGCTTGAAGAGCACCGTCCGGCGCCGGGCCTCGGTGGGGTGGGCGGTGAGCGTGGGCTCGACGTCGAGGCGCTCGACGATCCGCCGCACCTCGCTCTCCGAAAGGCCGCGACCGGCGAGACGGGCCACCGCCTCGTCGATCGAGTCGGCCCGCGGATGGGCGGCGTCGGCCTCACGGGCGCGGTCTCGGTTGATGCGCAGGATCTCTTCCTTCTCCGCCTGGTTGACCAGGTGGAAGAAGGTCGTGTAGGCGCGCAGAAGCCAGAGGATGCCGGGGAGGTCGAGCGCGGCGATCCGCTGGGCGGCCTCCGCCCGCGGACGGGGATCCTCCTCCTGGGCGGCGCGCTTGGCGAGCCGGCGAAGCTCCTCGACGCGGTCGAGGACCTCCTCGCCCGCCCGGGCGGCGATCGCCCGGCCGAGGAGGTCTCCCAGCAGGTGGATCTGCTCCGAGAGCGGCTGGGAGATACCCCTCGCCTCGACCTCGAGGGGAACCTCGCCCGGCCCGCGCCGCGCGTCGCCGGTCAATGGGAGAGGGAGAGCGAGAGGGTCGGCGGATCGCCGCCCTGGGCCCGGATCGCGGCCTTCAGGAACGAGCCGGCCCAGTGGAAGATGTCCTCGTTGCGCACCGTCGCCCGCAGGGTTGCCATGTGCTCACGGCGCGTGTCGGGCGACATGGTCAGCGCCCGGTGGAGGGTCTCGGCGAGCTCGACCTCGTCCCACGGGTTGACCAGCAGGGAGCCGTCGGCGAGCTGAGCCGCGGCGCCCGCAAAGCGCGAGAGCACCAGCACTCCCGACTCCTGGACGTTGGCGGCGCAGTACTCCTTGGCCACCAGGTTCATGCCGTCCTCGAGGGGCACGACCACCGCCGTGTCGGCGGCGCGGTAGAAGGCCAGCAGCTCGGTCTCGCTCACCCGCCGGTAGTGGTACTGGATCGGGATCCAGCCGGGGCGCGAGAAGCGGCCGTTGATCTCGCCCACCAGCCCCTCGATCTCCTGCTTGAGGGCGGCATAGGCGGGGATCGTCTCGCGGCTCGGGATCACGACCTGGAGGAGGACCACCTTGCCCTGCCACTCGGGGTGGGTCTCGAGCAGGTTGGCGAAGGCCTTGAGCTTGTGGCGCACGCCCTTGGTGTAGTCGAGCCGGTCGACTCCGAGCAGCATCCGGCGGCCGCCCAGGCGGCTCCGCAGCCTGGCGGCCAGGGCCTCGACCTCGTCGCTCTCGGCATCGGCGGCGAGGGCGTAGAAGTCGACACCCGTCGGGAACGAGCCCACCTGGAAGCGGTGCGCCTCGCCGGCCAGGGTCGCCTCGACCGACAGCGTCGGGTACCCGGAGTGGAGGACGGGATCGGGATCGAGGCGACGGATGCAGGCCAGGAAGTTGGCCACGTGGCGCTCGCTCTGGAAGCCGATCAGGTCGTAGGAGGCGAGGGCGGTGAGCAGCCGCTCGGCCCAGGGCAGCCGGAAGAAGAGCTCGGGCGGAGGGAAGGGTGTGTGGAGAAAGAACGACACGCCGCGTGCAATTCCTAGCCGGTCGAGCTCCTCGCCCACCAGCAGGAGCTGGTAGTCGTGGACCCAGACCAGGTCGCCGCTGCGATGGACCGCGGCGACCTCCTCGGCGAACTTGCGGTTTGCCCGCTCGTAGGACGGCCAGTACGGAGGTTCGATCAAGCTGTGGTCGGGGAGCCCGTGGAACAGGGGCCAGAGCACCTGGTTGCAGAAGCCCGAGTAGAAGTCGCGCTCCTCGCGGGCCGTGAGGCTCACCGCCCGCAGGTCGTAGGCGTCCTGGCCGGCGGTCTCGGTGGAGAGACCGCCTTCCGGCGCGCCCTTCTCCTCGGTCACGCCGGTCCAGCCCACCCAGACGCCGCCTCGGGACTCGAGGACCGTGCGCACGGCGGTGACCAGCCCTCCGATCGTGGTGCGCGCCTCCCACGGCGCGGAGGGGCCGGTGCGCGAGAGGTGCACCGGGAGAAAGCTCGAGGCGACGACCAGCCGGCGGAACGGGGTGGCGGTCTCCTCGGCGAGGGGTTGGACTGGGATCTTGGGCAAGGATGGACTGGTCGGGGGTGGTACGTGCATCGCTCTCCTCACCTTCGCGGCGCCAACACCGCGCATCAGGTGCTTGCAAGAACCACACCGTTTCTCTTCGAGTATACCGCGGAGCCGTCACGGCGGCGTGGCGCGCCTGGAGCGAACCGGTGACTGCGGCCCCCCTCGATCCGCCGAACGCGCCGTTCCGGCGTGGTAGATTCCCTCGATCCACGTCGGGGGGGCGCAGGAGACACGGCATGAGCGAGCAGTCCGCCAGCACGCACGAAGTCGCCCGTCTGGGGCTCGACGCCGAGGCGATCGGCCGGGATTTCTGGCGCTACCTGGCCTACCACCTGGGGCGGGACCGGTGGTCGCACAACGATCACTACAACCACCTGGCCCTGGTGCTGGCGCTCAGGGACCGTCTGATGCAGCGCTGGCAGGCCACCAGCCGCGCCTACTACGCCCACGACAGCCGGCGCGCCTACTACCTCTCCATGGAGTTCTTGATGGGCCGGGCGCTCACCAACACCCTGGTCAACCTCGACGTGGAGGAGCCGGTGCGCTCGTTGCTCCACGAGGTCGGCCTCGAGCTCGAGGGGGTGGCCGACGTCGAGCGCGACCCGGGCCTGGGCAACGGCGGCCTGGGGCGCCTCGCCGCCTGCTTCCTCGACAGCTGCGCCACCCTGGAGCTGCCGGTCACCGGCTACGGCATCCGCTACGAGTACGGCGTCTTCCGGCAGCGCATCCAGGACGGTTGGCAGGTCGAGGAGCCGGAGCACTGGCTGGTCTACGGCTACCCGTGGGAGGTCA
>CAZIIB010000327.1:0-5037 GCA_964539125.1 uncultured Thermoanaerobaculia bacterium
CTGGTCGTCGGCCAGGCCGAGGCCGGGGATCGTGTCGCCGGACTCGTCCTCGTAGCCGGTGGTGAGCTCCAGGCGGACCTTCTCGGGGCCGATCTTCTCCAGCTTGTCGAGCACCCGGAAGACGTCCACCCCCCGCTCCTGGGCGATGTCGGCGTAGGCGAGGAGCACGTTGAGGATGCCGCGGCTCGAGTAGCGCACCTTGTAGCGGCCCACCTCGAGGGCGGAGAGGGTGTCGCACATGCCGGCGATGATCTCGGTGTCGGCCACCTCGGAGACCACGCCCACCGAGTCGAGGTCGAACTGGGTGAACTCCCGGTAGCGGCCGCGGCCGGGCTTGTCGGCCCGCCAGACGGGCGCCACCTGGTAGCGGCGGAACGGGCGCGGCAGGTCCGGGTATTGGGCTACCACCCGGGCCAGCGGCACCGTCAGGTCGAAGCGCAGGCCGAGCCACTCCCCCTCGGGGTTGGTGACCCGGAAGATCGACTGCTGCGCCTCCTCGCCCGCCGCTCCCCCGAGCACGTCCAGGTACTCGATCGCCGGGGTGGCAAGCGGCACGAAGCCGTAGAGCTCGTAGATCTCGCGGATACGGCCGATCATCCAGTCTCGGGCCAGCACCTCTCCGGGCATGAGGTCCCGGAGGCCCCGCGACAGACGGGGTTCTACCGTTGAAGCCATGGTGGGTTCGTCGTCCAGGAGTTGGGTTGTTTGGGGGCCATCAGCCGATGCCGAGGACGGGGAATGGTACCGGCGATGGGGGTCGAACCCATGACCTCCTGATCCACAGTCAGGCGCTCTCAGCCACTGAGCTACGCCGGCACGCCACGGAGCGCGATGCTACGCGCTCCACCTTCTTCTGTCAAAGGCTCGCGGGAGGTCCGAGAGCGGGCGGACGGGCGTCAGACGGCCGTCAGCAGACTCGAGCTGAAGAGCCTGTCGGGGTCGGTCCAGGCACGGGTGCGCTCGAAGCCGGCCGCCGCCGCCAGCTCGTCGAGGCTCGCCTCGTCGAACTTGTAGGAGCACTCGCTGAGGACGCCCTCCCCCTCCCCGAACGCTACCTCCAGGCCGAGCCCCTCGATCGCCACCCGCTGCGCGGTGTGGCTGACGATGTGCATCTCCATCCGGGAGCGCTCTCCGTTCCAGGCGGCCCGATGGTGGAAGCGGGCGAGGTCGAAGCGGCCGCCCAGCTCCCGGTTGATCCGCACCAGGAGATTGAGGTTGAAGGCGGCCGTCACGCCGAGGGCATCGTCGTAGGCCGGCACCAGGACATCCTCCCCCTTGACCCGGTCGGCGCCGAGCAGCAGGGCGTCTCCGGGCGCGAGGCGGGCCCGCACGGCCCGGAGCAGCTCCACCCGGCCCTCCGGGGCGAGGTTGCCCACGGTCGAGCCCAGAAAGAGAACGAGGAGAGTTCCAGGATTTCTTTCCCGGTCGTGGTGAGGCAGAGCGTCGAAGGTGGTGAGGTAGTCGCCCACGAACGCCTCGATCGAGAGCTCCGGGTAGGCTCGCAGCAGGCCCTCGCAGCTCCCCTCGATCGCCGAGCGGGAGATGTCGATGGGCGAGTAGTGGAGGGCGCGCTGCCGGGCGAGGAGGGCCTCGATCACGTAGCGGGTCTTGGTCGAGCTGCCGCTTCCCAGCTCGATGAGCCGCACCGGCTCCTCCAGGCCGGCCACCATCTCGCCGGCGTGCGCCTGCAGAATGGAGGCCTCGGCCCGCGTCACGTAGTACTCCGGCAGCGCGCAGATGGCCTCGAAGAGCAGGGAGCCGAGCTCGTCGTAGAAGTACTTGGAGTCCAGGTACTTGGGGCGGGCGGAAAGGCCCCGGCGCACGTCCTCTCCGAAGTCCGGACCGCGTTCGGCGGAGGCGAGCTCTACGATCGAGAGCCGCTCGTCGGGCTCGGTTCCGGGGGCGGGTTCAGCCATGGAGTCGACTCCTCGGGATCCGGGTCGCAAGGGGGGCGGCGCGGGCCGCGGGTCCAAGAGTGTACGTCAACTCGCGGGCCGGAACTCCGGACCCGGCTCGAGGGCCGCGCGCGCCAGCTCCTCGGGAAGCTCGCGGCCGGTCATCAGCCGGAACTGGTCCAGGGCCTGGAAGAGGAGGGCCTCGCGGCCGTCGACGACGCGCCGGCCGGCGGCGCGGGCGGCCCGGACCAGCGGGGTCTCACCGCCGCCGTAGACCAGGTCGACCAGGACCGCGCCGGCAGCCAGGGCGTCCGTCTCGAAGGGCAGCGGGTCGTCCGGCGAATGGCCGAGGGAGGTGGCGTGGACCACCACGGCGTAGCGACCGGGCTCGAAGTCGTCGAGCCGGACGAAGGGCACGTCCAGATGCTCGGCGGCCTCGAGCCCCCGCTCCTCGCCCCGGTTGACCAGGGTCACCCGGGCGCCGCCCTCCTGAAGCCCGACCACCGCCGCCCGGCCGGCCCCCCCGGCCCCCACCACCGCCGCCTCGGCTCCGACCAGCTCCACCCCCAGGCGCTCGAGGGGCACCACGACCCCCTCGGGGTCGGTCGACTCCGCCTCCCATACGCCGTCGGTCTCCACCAGGGTGTTGGCCGCGCCCACCGCGGAGGTCCGCGGGCTCGTGGCGCCGGCGACCGCCAGGGCAACCCGCTTGTACGGAGCCGTGACCGAGAGGCCGCGAAGCGGCAGGCCGAGCTCGTCGAGGCGGCCGCTCTCCACCACCTCGAGCCAGAAATCACCGAAGCTCGAGGCTTCGAAGGGCACGTAGAGGGCGGGCAGACCGAGCTCCCGGTAGGCGCGGTTGTGGAGCCGGGGCGAGAGGGAGTGGGTCACCGGCCGACCGACGATGCCGTAGAGGGCGGTGGCCGGTCGGAGCTCGGGCAGGCCGTAGTCGTCGATCAAGTGGTCGACCGCCGGCTGGCCGGGAGCGCCGGGCTCGCCGCCGGGCAGGGCGCCGTAAATCACGGTGGCGCCGAGCCGGGGAGCGACCAGCCGAGTCCAGGCGCCACTCGCGCCGGTGGCGAAGGCCACCACGTCCGGGCGCTCCAGGCCGCCGAGCAGGTGGAGCGGCGCGAGCTCCTCGCCCGGCCGGTCGGCGGCGGTGACCAGCTTGTAGAGCCGGGCCGGCGTGGTGGCCATGGCCGCAAAGCGCCTCTCGAGCTCGGCGAGGGGCGTCGCGGGCCCGTGCCAGGACAGGATCCGGCGCTCGGCTGGGAGGGCCTCGAGGAGGCCGGGGACCAGATCCCGGTCGGCCTCCAGGTCGACGAAGGGAAAGACCGCCGGGCGCGCCGCGGCCCGCTTGAGCCGATCGGCCCTTTGCGACGGGTCGGAGGGCCCGGAGCCGCCCTCGGCCCCGCTCCTCAGGGTGTAGATCAAGCCGCCGTCGAATCGCGCGGCGAGGGTGGCGAGCGTCTCGTCGTCCGGATCGCCGACGAGATCGGCCCGCACCTCGAGCCAGGCGACACCCGCGGGAAGCCGCGCCAGCTCGGCGCGCGTGGGGAGCCGCGTCAGCGTCGCGACGAGCTGCGCTCTGCGGGCTTCCTTGGGCTCGAGGAGGTCCAATGCGTCTCGGAGGGCATTACACCCAAGGCGCCACCGGACTGTCAAGGCAGGGCGGCGGCGCTCGAAGAGGAGCTCGCCGCCGCTCCCACTCACATCCCTCCCCGTGCCCGCTTCGTGGCCAGGTAGAGCGTGGCGTCCCGGGGAGCGGGCCGAGGGCCTCTCGCCATAGAGATTCTCCGAAGATGACCGCCCGCTGACCTTAGTTCTCCCCGGACCATTCAGGACGCCTTGGATGCGCGTGCTGGAGCTCGGAGGTCGCTTCACGGATCTGGACCGTCCCACCGACTCTCGATGGGTGCTGTTGGCGCTTGCTCGGAAGAAGCGCCCGCGCAGCAAGCAAGGCCTGTGGGAGGGCAAGGACGATCCCGCGCGGTGGCGCCGTCAGGCGAGGGCAACGTCCGCAGCCTTCAGCACCCGAGCCGAGCCGGAGGGCGGACGCGCCGGCCACGCCCCGGCGGTCTCGGCATCAACCGCCCCCTGAACTCTCACCCCACTCCGGCAAGGTGAGGTACCGTTCTCACCATGGCCGGCTACTCCAAGACTCCGCTCGCCAAGAAGCTTGGCATCAAGCCGGGGGCGCGGGTGGTGCTGGTCTCCGCACCCGACGGTTTCGACGAGTCGCTCCAGCCCCTGCCCGAGGATGTGCGGCTGTCGTCCGAGGACACCGAGGCGATCGCCGCGATGGACCAGGACGTCGACGTGTTCGTCCTCTTCTGCCGGTCCGGGAGCGAGCTCTCCGAGGCGCTCCGGCCGATCGCCGGGCGGCTCGCACCCGCCGGCGGCCTGTGGGTCGCCTGGCCCAAGAAGGCCTCCGGCCTCCAGACCGACCTGGACTTCGCCGCCGTCCAACGCGCCGGCCTCGACCTGGGCCTCGTCGACAACAAGGTCTGCGCCGTCGACGAGGTCTTCTCCGGGCTCCGCTTCGTGGTCCGGCGCGAGAGCCGAGCCGCCTGGGGGGCGGGTCGACGGCTATAGCCAGGCGATCGACTGCCTCGAACGTCGTCGACGCTCCGGGCGGCGTGACATGATCAGCCCACGCCGAATCCTCTAGCAGGGAGTGAAACACCCGTGGCCCTCGATCTCGCCGACACCCTGGACCTCCTGGAGCGCACACCCGGCGTCCTCGACTCGCTCCTCCGCGGCACGAGCCCCTCGTGGCACGCCCGCGACGAGGGCCCCGAGACCTGGAGCGCCGTCGACGTCCTCGGCCACCTCGTCTACGGCGAGGAGACCGATTGGGTGCCTCGCGCCCGCATCATCCTGGAGCACGGCGACGGCCGCCCCTTCGAGCCCTTCGACCGCTTCGCCCAGAAACGACTCTTCGCGGGCTGGTCCCTCGAGCGCCTCCTCGACCGGTTCGCCGAGCTGCGCCGGGCGAACGTCGAGGCTGTCCGGAGCTGGGAGCTGACCGAGGCCCAGCTCGACCTGGCCGGCCGCCATCCCGAGCTCGGCCGGGTGACCCTGCAAGAGCTCCTGGCCACCTGGGCCGTCCACGACCTCAACCACCTCGCCCAGATCTCCC
>CAZIIB010000328.1:0-5036 GCA_964539125.1 uncultured Thermoanaerobaculia bacterium
AGGCCGACGTCCAGGGCTCGGTCGAGGTGCTTCGGGAGGCCCTGACCAAGCTCTCGACCGACAAGGTCAAGGTCGAGGTGATCCATGCCGGCGTCGGCGCCATCTCGACCAACGACGTGCTCCTCGCCTCGGCCTCGGACGCGATCGTCATCGGATTCAACGTGCGGCCCGAGCGCAACGCCATCGATCTCGCCGAGAAAGAGGAGGTGGACATTCGCCTCCACACCGTGATCTACGAGATCACCGACGAGGTGAAGAACGCGATGGTGGGTCTGCTCGAGCCGACCTTCGAGGAGGTCACCCGGGGGCGCGCCGAGGTGCGCGAGATCTTCAAGGTCCCGAAGGTCGGGACCGTCGCCGGCTGCCACGTGGTCGACGGGGTGGTACCGCGCAACGCCGCCATCCGGCTGCTGCGCGACAACGTCGTGGTCCACACCGGCAGGATCTCTTCCTTGAGGAGGTTCAAGGACGACGTCGCCGAGGTGCGCAGCGGCTTCGACTGCGGCATCTCGCTGGAGGGCTATCAGGATCTGAAGCCCGGCGACGAGATCGAGGCGTACGTCCGCGAGGAAGTCGCCCAAACCCTGTAGCGAGAACTGGGGCAACGCCGTGGTCGTCGGCATCTCGAGCTTCGAGCTCCACCTGCCCGCGTGCCGGAGCCTGAAGGCCAAGCGAAAGGTGGTCAAGGCGCTCGTCGACCGGATTCATCATCGGTTTCGGGTTTCGATCGCCGAGACCGGGTTTCACGACCTGCACCAGCGTGCCGAGATCACCATCGCCATCGTGGCGCAGAGCGAGTACGAGCTGAACAAGATGTTGGACGAGATCCGAGCGATGATCGATGCGACCGAGCCCGAGGCCTTCCTCACCCGCTGGGAGCCCCAGGTCCTGGAGGCGGCGCCGTGAGCCGGCGCACCGATCGCGTGGCGGACCTGATCCGCGGCGAGCTCTCGCGGCTCATCGCCCGCGACGTCGCGGATCCGAGGGTGCGCATGGCCTCGGTGTCGGCGGTCGAGGTCACCCCGGACCTGCGCCACGCCACCGTCTCGGTCTCGGTCCTGGGCGAGGAGGCCGAACGCGTGGAAGCCATCGAGGCGCTCACCGGGGCGCGTGGCTTCCTGCGCTCCCGGCTGGCCCACGAGCTGCGCCTCAAGAACACCCCGGAGCTGATCTTCGAGCTCGACCGGGGCGCCGAGCACAGTCAGCGAATCGCCGATCTCCTGGAGAGTCTCCATCATGCAGACGACGAAAGCCCCTGAAGCGCTCCTGGCAAAGATCCGCCAGGGGAACCGGTTCCTTCTGACCAGCCACATCAGCCCCGACGGCGACTCGATCGGCTCGGCCCTGGGCCTGGCGCGGGTGCTGCGCGGGATGGGAAAGGGCGCCGTGATCTGGACCCGCGATCCGGTCCCGGGGGTCTACGCCCTGGTGCCGGGCATCGACCGCATCCACTCCGGCGAGGAGCCCCCCGCGGGCTACCCGGAGAAGTTCGACGCCATCGTCGTCCTCGAGTGCCCGAGCCTCGACCGCACCGGTGTCGAGGACCACCTCGGCGAGCTGCCATTGCTCAACATCGACCACCACCTGGGCAACCAGCACTACGGCCAGGTGAACTGGGTCGACTCGGCGGCGCCGTCGGTGGGCGAGATGGTCCACCGCCTGGCCAAGGGGCTCAACACCAGCCTCGACGCCGAGACCGCCAACGTCTTGTTCATGACCATCGTCACCGACACCGGCGGCTTCCGGTTCTCGAACGCCACCGACGCGGCCTTCGAGGCCTGTGCCCAGCTCGTGCGCGAGGGAGCCCGGCCGGACCTCGTGTCGCAATGGATCTTCGAGAACCGGCCCGAGCCGGTGCTTCGCCTCCTCGGCGAGATGCTCCAGACGCTGGAGCTCCACGACGGGGGGCGGATCGCGACGGTCGTCCTGACCCGCAAGATGATGGGGCGAGCGGGCGCGGGCCCGAGCGACACCGAGGGCCTGGTGGACTACCCGCGGACCATCGCCGGCGTCCAGGGTGTGGCGATGCTGCGCGAGCGTCCGGACGGCAACACCAAGGTGTCGCTGCGCAGCCGGGGCGAGGCCGACGTCGAGAAGGTCGCCCGGCGCCACGGTGGCGGCGGCCACAAGAACGCCGCGGGCTTCGAGATGGACGGCAGCCCGGCCGACGCCCGCGCCGAGGTCGTCGCCGCGCTGGTCGAGGTCCTGGACGAGGGCGCGGGGACCGAGACGCCCGCCGACGAGTCCTGAAGGCACGGGAGAGCATCTTGGAAACGAAGGACGGACTGCTCCTGCTCGACAAGGAGCCGGGGATGACCTCGCACGACGTGGTCCAGAAGGTCCGGCGCCTGGCCGGCCAGAAGAAGGCGGGCCACTGCGGGACCCTCGACCCCAACGCCACGGGGCTGCTCTTGCTCACTCTCGGCAAGGCCACGCGCCTGACCCGGTTTCTGATCCGCGCCCCCAAGGTCTACGAGGGCGTGATCCGGTTCGGCGTCGCCACCGACACCTACGACTCGACCGGCGAGGTGACCGCCGAGGCACCGACCGAGGGCCTCACCCACGAGGCGGTGGTCCAGGCCATGGCGTCTTTCGAGGGCACCATCGAGCACACCGCCCCCCCCTACTCCGCCAAGAAGGTGGGCGGCAAGAAGCTCTACGAGCTCGCCCGCCAGGGGGAGGAGGTGCCCCAGGAGTCGAAGGAGGTCACGGTCTACGAGTTCCGGCCCGCCGACGAGACGGCTCGCCTCGCGGACGACCGGATCGCGTTCCGGCTGGCCTGCGCCTCCGGCACCTACGCGCGGACCCTGGCTCACGACCTGGGCGCAAAGCTCGGTTGCGGCGCCCATCTGGAGGCTCTGCGCCGGACCAAGATCGGCCCCTTCGAGCTGGCCGACGCGGTGACCTTGGGCGAGCTGGCCGAGCGGCTCGATTCCGGGCGCGGCCCGGGATCGGCGTGGGTCTCCTTCGACCGCGTCCCCCTGCCCTTCGGCGAGGTGATCGCCGACCACCAGCAGGAGCAGCGGGTGCTCCACGGCCAGACGGTCCTGGTCCGGGAGCTCGAGGGCGAGGAGGGCGACTGGATCAAGCTGGTGAATCGCCGCGAGGAGCTCATCGCCGTGGGAACGGTGGTCGAGCGCATCGGCGACCGGGGCGTCGGCATCATCCAGCCTCGGGTGGTCTTCGGATGACGCTCCGACCTACTGAGCGGATCGCCGCCGCCCGCGGTGGCGCCATGATACGATTGCGCGGTTAAAGAGAACGAGGAGAAGGATTTTGGAAACGCAAGCGAAACTGAAGATCGTCGAGGAGTACCGGGTCCACGACACGGACACCGGCTCCCCCGAGGTGCAGGTGGCCCTTCTCACGCACCGCATCGTCGAGCTGACCGAGCACTTCAAGGTCCACAAGCAGGATCACCACGGCCGCCGTGGCCTGCTCAAGCTGGTGGGCCGCCGGCGCCGGCTGCTCGACTACCTGAAGAAGAAAGACCTGGACCGCTACCGCACCACCATCGAGCGCCTCGGGATCCGGAAGTAACCCGACCCCAGCCCCCGCCCCGCCACGGGACCCGCCCCGCCCCACCCTGCCGACCTCCGGGGCGGCGCAGGGCGCGTCCGTCGGGCCACGGGGCTCTCGCCCGACCTCCCTCGCGCCGTGGTGACGGCCGGCGTGTCTCCGGCCTCAGGCCGGATGGCGCTCCAGGCGACCCGCCCCGGAGCTCGGGCCGAGCGATTGCATCCAGCGGCAGACGCGAAGACGACGAACGACGAGCGTAGACGAAGAGAGAAAAGAGAAAGACGAGTTGACGATGACCCTACGAAGAGAGATCCCCATCGGTGACGGGACCCTGGTCCTCGAGTCCGGAAAGATGGCGCGCCAGGCGGGCGGGTCCTGTACCGTCCGCATGGGCGACACGGTGGTGCTCACCACCGCCACCATGGACAAGTCCCGCACCAACCCCCACTTCCTCCCCCTGACCGTCGACTACCGCGAGGGCACCTACGCGGGCGGTCGCATCCCCGGCGGATTCTTCAAGCGCGAGGGGCGCCCGTCGGAGAAGGAGATCATCACTTCCCGGCTGATCGACCGTCCGCTGCGCCCCCTGTTTCCGGACGGCTACCGCAACGAGACCCAGATCATCGGCCTGGTGCTCTCGGCCGACGGTGAGAACGATCCCGACATCCTGGCGATCAACGGCGCGTCGACCGCGCTCGCCCTGTCCGAGATCCCGTTCTACAAGGCGGTCGGCGCGGTGCGGGTCGGCCTGATCGAGGACGAGGTGATCTTCAACCCCACCAACAGCCAGCGCGACGTCTCGGACCTCGACCTGGTAGTGGTGGGCAGCGAGGACGCCGTGGTCATGGTGGAAGCCGGCGCGAACCAGCTTTCCGAGGAGACGATCCTCGACTGCATCTTCGCCGCCCACCAGGAGATCCAGAAGATCATCCAGGCGCAGAAGGAGCTCGCCGCCGAGAAGGGGGTCGAGAAGCCCGAGTGGGAGGCGCCGGAGCACTATCCCCACGAGCTCTACGAGCGCATCAAGGGTGACGTCAAGGAGGAGCTCACCAAGGCGCTCCACACGCCCGGCAAGTTCGAGCGGCGCGACGCGGTCCGCGCGGTGCGCGACCCCTACCTCGACGAGAGCTTCCCCGAGGACGACCCGGATCGGGCCGCCGAGCGCGAGGGCGCCAAGAAGATCTTCTCTGTCCTCGAGGAGGAGATCCTCCGCGAGGTGATTCTCGCCAACCGCCGCCGCTTCGACGGCAGAGAGCTCGATGAGGTCCGGCCGATCACGATCGAGGTCGGCACCCTGCCACGCACCCACGGCTCGGCACTCTTCACCCGCGGCGAGACCCAGGCGCTGGTCACCTGCACCCTGGGCACCAGCCGGGACGCGCAGATCATCGAGGAGTACGAGGGTGAGACCCTCCAGAAGTTCCTCCTGCATTACAACTTCCCGCCCTTCTCGGTGGGCGAGGTGAAGTTCCTGCGCGGCCCGGGGCGGCGCGAGATCGGCCACGGCGTCCTGGCGC
>CAZIIB010000329.1:0-5031 GCA_964539125.1 uncultured Thermoanaerobaculia bacterium
CTGCTCTGGAGCCGTCGCGACCTCGATCGGGCCGAACGACAGTGGCCCGGTGGACCGCGGGGCCTCGCCCTGACGCCCCTCTCCGGGCACGGGGGTGGAGCGGAGGGTGACGACCTGGCCTACGGGCGACCGCTCCTCTACCCGGTGGTGGCCGCCCCCTTCTACGGGCTGCTCGGCGCCCGCGGCCTGCCGGCGCTCGACATGCTCCTCTTCCTGGCGATGGTCTGGGTCGCCCGACACCAGCTCACCCGGCCGTCTCCCGGCTCGCGGGACCGGGGCCGGAGGGCCGGAAGCCACCTGCTCGTCGCCGGCTTCCTCTTCGCCTCCGCCGCCTTCGCCTGGGCGTTCCGGTTCCAGCCCGAGGTGCTGGTCATGGCCTGTGTCTTCTTCGCCGTGGCGCTCTGGTGCCGGGTGCGGTCCCGTCCGGCCTGGCGGTGGCACGAGCTCGGACCTCTGGCCGTCGCGGGGGCCTTGCTGGCGAGCGCCGCCTCGTACCGGCCATCCCTCGCCCTGCTCGCGCTGCCCGTGGCGGTCGACCTCCTCTGGGCGCGGCGGGTCAAGGCGACGGTGGTCTTCGCCCTGGGCCTGGTTGCCGCCGGCTTCCTCTTGGCCGGCGCACAGGAGCGTCTGACCGGCGCCTGGGGTCCCGCCCTCGAGCGCTCGGCCCGAACGTACTCGGGTCCCTATCCGCTGGAGGCCTCCGCTCGTCCGCCGGGACCGGCCTCGGCGGGCGCCGCGGCGAACCGGCCGGAGGCCGGTCCCGGATGGCGCGGCCTCCTCCGCGACACGGGCTACTTCCTGGTCGGGCGCCACGTCGGGCTGCTCCCCTACTTCCCCTTCGCCCTCTTCGTGCTCGGCCTCTACCTGAGCGACCTCCGGGGCCCCGGTGGCCGCTCGCGCCACCTCCTGGCGGCGGCCCTCGCGGTGTACTGCGCCCTGGTGATCCTCGACCTGCCGGACGCCGCCGCCCCGGGTGCCGCCGGACCGGCGGTTCCCGGAGATCGCGCCTTCGCCTTGATCTACCCGGCGCTGCTCTTCCTGCCTCGGCGGCTCCGGGCCGGCCGGCCGGTGCTCCTCGCCTTCGCCGCCGCGGGGCTGTGGACGGCCCCCGCCCTCCTGGCGTCGATCCAGGGCGCCGCCCCGGACTACACGCTGGAGATCCACGCCCGGGGCGCCACCTTCCGGCCCCTGCCCCTCGAGCTCACGCTGCTCGCCGACGGGCGCCTGCCGGGCTACGCCCGCGACGACCGGTGGCTCGCTTCGGGCCAGGGGGTGTGGCTGGTCCCCCGGGAGAACTTCTTCCTCGGCGAGCCGCCCTCCGGAGGGGTTTGGGTGCGGGGCGCGAGCCACTCCGAGGTCTTCGTCGCCGCGCCCGCGCCGCTCGAGACCCTTCGCTTCGACGTCGAGTCGCTCGCCGCCGACAACGTGCTGAGCGTGCGGGGCAGGGGCGGAGCTCTCCGAGTGCGCTTCGGTTCGGCGGCCAAGCGCCGGGGGACGCCGGTGGAGCTGCGCCCCGAGCCCCTGGGCGAGGCCCGCGGCCTCTTCCTCGCGAGCGGAGCTCCCGCGTACCTCTACCGCTTCGTTCTCGAGGTGTCGGGCGGGGCGGTGCCGGCGCGCACGGCTGGCGGGAGCCGGGACACGCGGTACCTGGGGGTCTTCCTGCGGCCTCGGTAGCGTGCACCCGCGGCCGGGAGGCATGCAACTCAGAAGTCTCTTCCGCGCGGGCTCCGAGGCGGGAGCTCCTGTACAATCCGGCACGGCTCGCTCCGGCGAGCCGGGACCCGGCCGCGGAACGAGCGCGGCGTTCGCCACCTGGAGACTCCCCTCTTGCCCTACACCATCGGCATCGACGCGCGAAAGGTCCAGGACTTCGGTATCGGCACCTACATCCGGAACCTGGTCCAGTCCCTCGTCGAGCTCGACCTGGAGAACAGCTACGTGCTGCTCACCGGCCCCCAGGGCAAGGAGGTGCTGGGGAACCTGCCCGAGAACTTCCGGATCGTGATCGAGCGCTCCCCCGTCTACTCCATGCGCGAGCTCCTGGCCCTCTCCTGGCGCCTCCGGCGGCTCCGGCTCGACCTCTACCACGCCACCCATTACGTGCTGCCCATCGCCACGCCCTCCCGGGTCGTGGTCACGATCCACGACATCATCCACCTGCTCTACCCGCAGTTCCTGCCCAACCGCCTGGCCTTCATCTACGCCCAGCGGATGATGCGCCGGAGCCTCACGCGGGCCGACCGGGTGATCGCCGTCTCCGAGAACACCAAGTCGGACCTGATGGAGTACTTCGAGACCGACGGCTCGACCATCGAGGTGATCCACAACGGTGTGGACGAGACGTTCCGCCAGAAGCTCTCGGAGGCGGACCTCGACCGCTGGCTGCGCCAGCTCGGCATCCGGCGTCCCTACCTGCTGTTCGTCGGGAACCCGAAGCCGCACAAGAACCTGGACCGGGTGATCCGGGCCTACGCCCGGGCCGTGGAGCTGGCCGGGTTCGACGCCCCCCTGGTCTGCGTGGGCGACCGCACCGCCGCCCAGTTCAAGCTGCGGCAACGGGCCGAACAGCTCGGCATCGCCGACCGCCTCTACCTGCTCGGCCACGTCGCGCAGGAAGCCCTGCCCGCCCTCTATCAGGGGGCGGCCCTCTTCCTCTACCCCACGCTCTACGAGGGTTTCGGCCTGCCGGTGGTCGAAGCGATGGCGTCCGGAGCGCCGGTCCTGACCTCGAACACCTCCGCCCTGAAGGAGGTGGCCGGCGGCTACGCCCATCTCGTCGACCCCCTCGACGGCGAGCGCATGGCCAAGGCGATCGCCCGGCTGATGACCGACGACGAGTACCGTCAGTCGCTGGTCGAGAAAGGGGTGGCGCGGGCGGCGGACTTCCGCTGGGAGCTCTGCGCCCGGAAGACCCTGGAGGTCTACCGGAGCGTGCTCGAGGCGAAGGGCTCCTCCGGGCTACGGCGACGGCTCTCCGTCGCCCGGCACGAGGCCTGAATGACCGTGAGCCCGCCGCCCGAGCGCGACGCCCTCCGCGTGGCCCTGGTCCACGACTGGCTGACCGGCATGCGCGGCGGCGAGAAGGTGCTCGAGGCGATCGCCGGCCTCTTCCCGGGCGCCCCCATCTACACCCTGCTCCATCTCCGGGGGAGCGTGAGCGCGGCCCTGGAAGCCCACCCCGTGGAGACCAGCTTCCTCCAGCGGGCCCCGGGCGTCCGGCGCCATTACCGCCGCTACCTCCCCCTCTTTCCGGCGGCGGTGGAGGACTTCGACCTCTCCGGGTTCGACCTGGTCGTCTCGAGCAGCCACTGCGTCGCCAAGGGGGCGATCCCCGGTCCCGGAGCCGTCCACCTTTGCTATTGCCACACGCCGATGCGCTACGCCTGGGACCAGGAGCACGCCTACTTCCCCCGGCGCCGCGGTCTCGGGGCGCGCGTACGGGGCCTCGCCCTGTCGGCCCTGAGGACCTGGGACGCCGCGTCGGCGCCCCGGGTGGACCGCTTCGTCGCCAACTCCCGGTTCGTCGCCGAGCGGATCCGCCGCTACTACGGCCGCGAGGCCGAGGTCCTGGCGCCCCCGGTCGACACCGACTTCTTCACTCCGGGAGAGGCCCCCCGGGAGGGGGAGGCTCCCTTCTGTCTGGTGGTCTCGGCCCTCGCTCCCTACAAGCGCATCGATCTCGCCGTCGCCGCCTGCCGCCGAGCGGGGCTCGAGCTGGTGGTGGTGGGCGACGGCCCGGGCTGGCGCGAGCTCACCCGCCGTCGAGACCCGGCTGTCCGCTTCCTGGGCCGGGTCGAGGGCGAAACCCTGAGAGACCTCTACCGCCGCGCCCTGTGCCTGCTGCAGCCGGGCGTCGAGGACTTCGGAATCGCCCCCGTCGAGGCCCTGGCCTGCGGGACGCCGGTCGTCGCCCTGGGCCGAGGCGGAGTGCTCGACATCGTCGAGGACGGTATCCACGGGGTCCTCTGCCCGCCCCGGAGCGACGACGGCGAGCGGGTGCGAGAGCTGGCGGCGGCGATTGACAAAGCGCGTGGATTCCGATTCAATTCATTGGAACTACGGAACCGGGCCGAGCGTTTCTCGGTAGCGCGCTTTCAGCAGGGCTTCCGTTCTCTGGTCGACAGCCTCCCGTCCGGAGCTCGCCGATCGGGGGGGTTCACTCCTTGATCCGCCAACGCCGCCAGTCGATCGCGATCCTCTATCTCCTGGGCGATCTCGTCGCCACCGTCGCGGCGTTCTTCACCGCCTGGCTTCTCCGCTTCGAGCTCCAGGTCGTCCCGCTGACCAAGGACGTCCCGGAGCTGGGGCGCTATCTCGAGCTCCTCCCCTTCGTCCTGGCCCTCTGGCCGGTGGTCTTCTACTTCCACGGCCTCTACCAGAACCGGCGCGGACGGAGCCGGGTGGACGAGGCGCTCACCGTCCTGGTGGCGGTGATCCTCGCGTCGGTCCTGCTCTCGGTGGTGGTGGCGTGGTACCGGCCGCCGCTGGTCCCGGGCAGCCGCGAGTACTTCACCTACAGCCGCGCCTTCCTGGCCCTGTTCGGCGTGACCGACCTCGCCGTGGTCCTGGTCGCCCGCAACGTGTTGCGCCAGATGCTCGAGCGCCTGCGCCGCGCCGGCCACAACTTGCAGCACATCCTGGTGGTGGGCGCCGGCGCGCTGGGACGCGAGATCACCCAGAAGCTCCTGGGTCACCGGGAGCTGGGGATCGAGGTGGTGGGATTCCTGGACGACGACCCGGGCAAGCAGGGCGCCAGCTTCTCGGGCGTGCCCGTCCTGGGCTCGACCCGGGACATCGAGCAGGTCCTGGCGGAACGGCCGGTCGACCAGGTCTTCGTCGCCCTGCCGCTCGAGGCGCACCGCAAGATGCTGCGCATCCTGCAGGTGGTGAGCCGCGAGTGCGTGGAGGTCAAGCTGGTGCCCGACATCCTCCAGTACGCCACCCTGAAGGCGGCGCTCGAGGACGTGGACGGCACCCCGGTGATCAACCTCTCCCAGGTGCCGCTCCAGGGCTGGAACAGCCTGGTCAAGC
>CAZIIB010000330.1:0-5031 GCA_964539125.1 uncultured Thermoanaerobaculia bacterium
CCCCAGCCCATGGCCTCGGCCAGGCGGGGGAGGACCGAGTACCGAACGAGGGCCATGACCGCCTCGCGGCCCGGGAGCGGATCGATCACCGATCCGGCCCCTTCTCGTCGCTCCGGCAGGTAGATCCGGCCCAGAGGCCGGGGCTTGGAATCGAACGTGCCGAGCCCCGCCGAGCCCATCGGCACCCGGAGCTTGGCGACGCCGGGGTGGGCCCGGCCCAGGTGCGTTCCGGTACCGACGAACCGGGCCGCGTCGTCCGGCCACATCCGCATCTGGGGGTAGCTCGGGCGGCCGAGGAACCCACCGGGCACCGCCTCGACCGCCAGGACGTCGTCGGTCAGGAGAGGTCGCCCGGGGGCCAGGAGCGAAGCCGCCAGAGAGGTCTTGCCACCGCCGTTGCCCGAGAGGAAGACCGCGGCCCGGCCGTCCACCACCACCGCCGACGCGTGGAGCGCCGCGAGGCCCGCGCGCTCCAGCCAGAAGGCGAGGACCGGACCGAGGAGACGGACCTCGAGGAGGGCGAGCCCTTCCGCCCGGGTGCGGCCGGGACGAAACCCCGCGCCAGGCTCCGGCCGGCCGACGATCCGGTCGGCCGAGACCGCGAAGGAGGCCTCCCCGCCCCAGGTCAGGAGCGCGATCGCTCCCGAGCGGCGGGCGACGAGCACGCTCTCGCCGTCCGGCAGGCGCTCCGGGCTCCGGTACACGACCTCGGCGGCGCCCGAGCCCTCCCCCGGGAGAGTCGCTCCCGCGTCCGCCAGCTCGAACGTCAGATCGGGATGGGCTCCGGGGCCGGCCTCCGGAACGTGGTGCGACAGCTCGAGGCCCGAGCCCAGGGTCAGACCGTAGAGGCGGTAGCGTCTCACCGGACGGCTCGGGCCGGCGTGCCCACCAGCAGGCCACGTCCGACGAGGTCCTCGACGAGCTCGTCGAGGTCCGCCCGCAGCTCGTCCGCCTCCACGTCGTAGAGGGTCAGCAGGTGCCCGGCGGCCCGCTCGACGTCGCCGAAGGCCAGGAGGGCCCGCCACATGTCGAGGGCGACGCCCTCGAACCCGAGGATTCGCCCCGTGGGCTCGTCGGGCCGCACCAACCACCGCTCGCCCTCGAGCTTCCAGAGCCAGCCCGGAGCGAGGTCGAGGGGGCCGGGAGCGTCCACGGGCCCGGGAAGGCCGAGCTCGGCGCGGAAGCGCAGGCAGCTCCGCGGTGAGACGCGGTGCCAGCCCTCTTCCAGCCGGCCGTCGCGCTCGTTCCACCACACCACCTCCGGCTCGCTCCAGGGGAAGGCCACGGGCTCGACGGCGCCCAGCCAGTAGCGGCGGCCGGGAAGGCGGGGGCGCCAGACCGGGTCGAGCTCTTCGGCGCTCGGCACGCCGGGGCGCGACGCGAGGTCGGCCGCCGCCAGGCAGCGCTCGACGCGGGAGTCGGTCGACTCGACCGCCTCGCGAAGGCCGGGATGGGAGTAGAGGTGAGCGACCAAGACCGGGCCGGAGCCGAGCTCGTCGAGGGCCCGCGCGAGGCGAGCACCGGAGAGGGCGCAGTCGTCCACCAGGACCACGCGTCCGGAGACGGGGTCCGCCAGGGAACGGATCTGCTCGCGGCGGAGATCGAGGACGTAGCTGAGCAACCCCAGGACGAAGAGCCCCCCGCGCGGGAGAGCTATGAAAGGGAGCTCGGAGACCGCCGGACCCACGGCCTCGCGGAGAGCGTCACCCACCCGCGCAGCCAGGCGCTCGCACTGGGCCCAGCCGAGGACAGGCACGCGGCTCGATACTCGAGCAGGGCTGCTAGCCGGAGCTGCCGGAGAAGGAAAAGGAGCCCCCGCCGTCGTCGGTGGTCCCGCTCCCGGCCCCGGTGAGCTCGACGACCGAGCCGTAGTCCTCGAGCCGCGGTTTCCGATAGGGTTTCCGGCTGGCCTCGGCGGCCTCGCCGTCCCGCGACACGTCGTGATCAGGTTGCATGTCGTGCATCATATCATCCTCTCCTGCTCCCAGGCCGCCAGCTCCTCGAACTCCGGCGCGCCGGGCTCTCCGGCGTCCTCTCGCAACCAACGCTCGGAGAGATATAGAAAGATGAGAAGGTGCGCGTGGGCGACCTCTCGCTCCGCCAGGCCCGCGGCACAGATACCGTCCAGGGCCGTAACGACCCGGGAGTCCTCGACCAGGCCCATGGCCGCCAGGAGGCTCGCGCCGAACCGTTCCCTGAGGTCGCTCGCCAGCCGGCGGCACAGAGCCTCCCGGGTGGCCGCCGCCCAGCTCCCCTTGTCCGGCCGCCGGCGGACGGCCTCCGGCAGAACCCCGCGGGCCGCTTCCCGCAGGAGCCACTTGCTCCGTCCCGGCCCGGGCCGCGCGCCCAGCTCGATGGGAGCGGCGAGGACGAGCTCCGCCAGCCGCCGGTCGAGGAGGGGAAAGCGGGCTTCGAGCCCGAAGCGCGCGGCGTTGACCACCCAGTGCCCGATCGCCGGCCCCTGCTGGGCCAGGCCGACGACGTGCTCGTACTGGAGCTGGCGGGCGAAGCCCCGGCGGCGCCGGGGAGAGCCCTGGGCGCCGAGGCGCTCGGCCGCCAGGTGCCGGAGCTCCGGCCGGAGCCACTCGGGGACCTGCCAGTACCGGTTCCGCCCCAGGAACCGGTCGAGGGGCCGGCGCCCCCCGTAGGTGAGGAGCGGCGGAAGCAAGACGGCGGCCGCCGCCCGGTGCCACGGGGCTCCGCGCGCCCGGGCGCCAGCGATCCAGGGCCAGGCGAGGTCGAGCCGGCCCCGCCGCACGTGATCGAACCACTGCAACTTCGCCGCGTCGAACAGCATGTCGCCGCCGAACCCGGTGGTCACCACCGAGCAGCCGCGCTCCCGGGCCCGGCGCAGGACCGCCGCGCTCAGCGCGCCGCAGGAGGAGGTCGGGCAGTCGACCGGTCCGGTCCACGCCGGGTCGCGGACCACGTCGGAGAGCTCGTCGGCGGCGAGGCGCTCCGCCGCGATCCCCGTCTCCTCCACCAGGACGTCGCTGTACTCGGACTCGTCGCACTCCCGGAGCCGCTCGAAGACCTCGATGAAGGCGACCGGGCGGGTCGCGAGGTGACCCCGGCGGTGGAGGTCCTGGGCGAGGGCGGCGAGGAGCGAGGAGTCGACGCCACCGCTGGTCATCATCGCCGCCGCCCCGGCGTCCTCCAGGTGATCGGTGACGACCCGCTCCAGGAGCTCGCGGAGGGCGTCGACGAAGTCGCCTTCGCCGCTGAGGCCGGGCCGCGCGCTCCGCTCGGGCCGCCAGTAGCGCCAGCCCCGGAGGCCGCTCGCGTCCGCCGTCAAGGCGTGACCGGGAAGGAGCCGGCGCACCGCGGCCCACGGGCTCCTCGCCTGCTCGCGGAAGTTGGCGGTCAGGAGGTCGAGCAGGTAGAAGCCGTCGAGCTCCCGGCGCGCGCCGGCGGCGAGGATCTGCCCCGCGGCCGTGGCCACCCGGAGCTCGCCCAAGCGCCACGAGTAATGCAGGCTCCGGACCCCGACCGGATCGCGGGCGCAGAGGAGAGAGCGCCGCTCGCCGTCCCAGAGGGCGAAGGCGAAGTTCCCCAGGAGCCGATCCGGACAGTCGGCGCCCCAGGCGCGGTAGGCGGCGAGGATCAGGGCGGCGTCGGTGGGCTCCGGCGCCTCGAGGGCGCCGGCGGCGCGGAGCCGTGCCGCCAGCTCGCCGCGGCGGAGCAGCCGGGCGTCGGCCACCACCCGGAGCGCCGGGCGCTCCTCGGAGACGGCGAGCGAGGCGGCGCCCAGCGCCGCCAGGCCCACCGGTTCGCCTCTTCGGTGGGCAAGCTCGGCTTCGCCGCGCCAAGCCTCCGCCGCCGCCATCGAGCGCAAGGCCTCGGGATCGATCGGGACGCCGTCGAAGCGGACGACGCCGCACAGCCCTCCCGGGGGCAAGGGCGTCAATCCCCCGGGTGCGCGGGGCCGGCGAGGCGGAGCAGGCGCCGGTCGGCGAGGTCGCCGACCAGCTCCTCCAGGTCCCGGCGCAAGCGCGGGCGCGCCACGTCGTATTCGGCCTCGAGGGCGTCGAGGGCCCGGCCCACGGTGCCCAGCTCGCTCAGGGCGGTCCACATCCGGGTCGCGACCTCGTCGAGGCCGAAGTATCGCCCGGCCTCGACGTCGAGGAGCACCGCGTCCCGCTCCAGCCGGCGAAAGACGACTCCGTCGGGGACTTCGATCCGAGTCTCGAGCGCGATCTCCATGCACCTCCCGCGCCGGTCAGTCCCGGTGCGGGGCGCAGAGCCGGCCGTTGTTGTACTCGTCGAGCATCGACTGGAGAGCCTCCCCGCCGGTCGAGCTCCAGCTCTTCCCCTTGACGCCGCTGCCCAGGGGGTATGTGGTGAGCCACGCATCGGCGGCCACGATCGTATCGCCGATGCAGCTCGAGTCGGTACCGGCGAGGACGTTCAGCATCGCCGGCACCAGGGCGCGGAACATGTCGTAGGTCTTGTCGCCCTTGCCGGGGGTCCCGAGCAGCGCGATCGCCTCGTCCTTCGTGTAGGTCACGCCCCCGACGGTGATCTCGTCCACCGGCCAGGCGTCCGGGTGGTTCTTCCAGTAGCCGGGGGTCCCGGTTCCCGCGCCGGCCGGACCGGCGTACGGGAGGTCATAGGTGAAGTCGTTGGCGTCGGCCACGGTGCGGCTGAGCTCGTCGGTTCCGATGGTGCTCGTCTTGTCGTAGAGGGCACCGCCCGGCGCGAAGTTCTCCGGCGCCACGACCGCCGTCCAGGTGCCCTCCTCGACTCCGAACTGGTACCCGCCGGAGCCGTCCGTGGTGGTCGTCTCGATCACCGCGCCGTGGGAGTCGACCAGGTTCACCACCACCCCGCCGATGCCCGGCTCCCAGGGGTCCTGCACGCCGTCCCCGTTGCCGTCGAGCCACACGTAGTCGCCGATCAGCAGGGGCCGCGGGACCGGCTTGCACGGGGTGCCCGTGTCGCACACCCCGATGACCGCGTTGTAGAAGCGCCAGGAGTTCAGGTTGGAGAGGTCCACCCCCTCGGCCCGTACCTCGTAGATCCCGGCCGGCA
>CAZIIB010000331.1:0-5025 GCA_964539125.1 uncultured Thermoanaerobaculia bacterium
AGCCGGCGTGACCGGCGCCCGCCTCGGCGGCCGCCTCCAGGATGCGGGGGATCTCGTGATCGGTGATCGCCGGGACCACAGGCGCCACCATCACGCCCACCGGGACGCCGGCCTCGGCGAGGCGGGCCACCGCCTCGAGACGCCGCCGGGGGTGGGAGGCCCGGGGCTCCATGCGCCGCGCGAGCTCGCCGTCGAGGGTGGTGACCGACAGCGCCACGCCCGCCGCCCCGTGGGCCGCGAGCTCCGCCAGGAGATCGGCGTCGCGGGCGACCAGGGCGCTCTTGGTGATCACCGCCACCGGGTTGCGCACTTCGGCGAGCACCGCCAGGCACCGGCGGGTGATCTCCAGGCGCCGCTCCACCGGCTGGTAGGGGTCGGTCACCCCCGAGAGGGCCAGGACCTGGGGCCGCCAGCGGGGCGAGGCGAGCTCGCGGCGCAGGAGCTCCGGCGCGTCCTCCTTGACCAGGATCCGGCTCTCGAAGTCGAGGCCGGCGGAAAAGCCAAGGTACTCGTGGGTCGGCCGCGCGTAGCAGTAGATGCAGCCGTGCTCACACCCGCGGTAGGGATTGAGCGAGGCGTCGAACCCGACGTCCGGGCTGTCGTTGGTGGCGATGACCGAGCGCGATGTGTCGCGCAGGTAGAGCGTCTCGATCCGCTCGGGCGTCTCGCCGTCGAGCTCCACCTCGATGCGCTCGAACCGGTTCGGCGGGTTGTCGGTCGCCCCCCGGCCGTGGGGCGAGCGCCGGGACTCCCAGGCCATACCCGGAGTCTATCGCATGTCCGCCTGGTTACCGCCGACCGCGATCAAGGCGCTTCCGGAGCGGTGATCTCGAGCTCGGCGACTCCGCCGGGTGGGACGTCTACCGATCCCGCGTAGCCCTCCGCTCGCCCCTGGGCCACCGCGGCCTCGCTCGTCTCGGCCCTGTCGTAGACGTCGTAGCGGCCGGGAGCGAGGCCCGGGACGGTGAGCGTCCCGGAGGCGTCGGAGATGGCGGGCAGGCCGAGGCCGAAGAGGTGGCTGGTGAGCACGCTCAGCGGCAAGACCACGTCGCCCGTGCGCAGAATCGCGAATTGCTCGGCGAGGGGCTGGCCAGAGGCGTCCTTGAAGCGGAGCACGAGGGTCCCGGCGCTCGCCGGGCAGGTGACGACGACCGGCTCCTCGGAGGCGCTCGGCACGTCGGCGCTGGTGAGGGGACAGGCCGGCCCCATGGCGAAGAGGCGAGTCCTCGGGCCCTCGGCCGGGAGGATCTCGAACGACCCGTCCGCCTTCGAGCCGGCATGCCCCGCGAGGGCCTGGCGCCCGGGGCCGAAGGCCGCGGGCCCGATCGGGAAGGCGAGGATCGAGGCGCCTGCGATCGGGGCGCCCGAGGCCGCCAGCAGGAGCCCGCGGAGAAACTCTCCCCGGGTCAGGGTCAGGACGACGGGCGGCGGCGGCACCCCTTCGGAGAGGGGCACCTCGACCTTGGGCGAGGGCCGGTAGCCCTCGAGGATCGCCGAGAGCTCGGCGGTTCCGCCCCTGGCCTCCAGCGGGAAGCGGAAGGAGCCGTCGGCTCCGCTGACGCCGGTCTGGCCGGACATCCCGTGCTCGTCGCGGACCTTCGCCATGACCTGCGCCCCTTCCAGGGGCTTGCCGTCCTGGTCGACCACCTCGCCCTCGAGATCGCCGGGGGCGAGCACGAAATCGATCTCCTCGCCTGCGGCGGTGACCTCCGCGTTCTTCGAGGCGGCGAAGCGCCCCGTCGGGTCCTGGAGCTCGAAGGCGAAGGTCCCGGTGTCCCAGAGGGTCACCTCGTAGTGCCCGTCGTCGTCCGTCGACGCCTGGGTCACCGGCTCGACCAGGAGGGTCGATCCGGTCTCGCTCGTGCGGTAGGCGGAGAGGGTGCAGCCCGCGACCGGCTCGCCGGCCCTGGTCACCCGGCCCTCGACCTGGATCGGCGAGAGGTGGAGGTCGACCCGCGTGGTCTCGGCGTCGACGAGATGGACCTCCCGCTCGTCGCTCCCCTCGCCCTCCTCGGGAGCCGCAACGCGCAGCCAGAAGCGTCCCTCGGGCAGGCGCTCGAGGCGGCAGAGGCCGTCGGCGCCGGCCTGGGCCGAGGCGATCTCGGCGGATTTCTCGGAACCGGCCTGTGACGGACTGCGCCCGGCTCGGTCGAGCACGCGGCAGCGCCAGTCCTTCCCGGGCTCCCCGCCGACCTCGATCCGCGCCTCGAGAATCCCTCCGACCTTCAGGGTGACCTCCCGGTGCTCGAGGGCTCCGGAGGCGACGGAGACGCCGGGCAAGGAGGCCTCGACGAAGTCCGGGTGCGCCACGGTCACGTCGAGCAGGGGCTCTTCGACGCCGTTCATCAGGGCGAGACCGTCGGCGGCGGTCTCCGCCGTGTGGACCGGCGCCGGGGGCTCTTGCGGAGAGCTCTCGGCCCGCGAGCCGGGCGGAGCCCTGGTCGGGCGTCGGGCAGGTGGCGGCTGCTGCGCCCGCACCTGGGCCCCGCCCACGGCCTTGAGGTCCGGTCCGGCGACCGCGCGGACGATCAACGAGCCGCCGCCTCGCCCCTGGTAGCGCACGTGACGCGTGGCCCCGGGAGGTGCCTCCAGGCGGTGGAGATCGGGAGCCGCGCCGCGGGCTTCGAGGGCCAGGACGTACCCGCCGGCCGGAATCGCGACCTCGGCCGCCCCTTGCGAGGCCGAGAGGCCGTAGCTGTACGCGGGCCGGTCGAAGTCCGGATCGGCGGTCGGGAAGAGCGCGGCCTCGACGGAGGCCTCGGCCGTTCCGGAGACCACCAAGTGGGCCTTGCGCGGCACCGCGAGCGTGCGCTCGCCGTCCGCACCCGCTTCGAGCGCCGCCCGCTCCATGGTGACCGGGCCGTAGTCCGGCCCCTCCACCCGGATCAGCCTCCCGGGCCGGACCTCCACCGCGCGCTCCGGTGGGGCGACGTCGACGCAGTCGGTCTCGAGCTCCAGGACGAAGCAGACCTGGACCGGACCGCCCAGGGGCTCACCCCGGTCGTCGGTCAGCGTCAGGTGCCCGCCGTCGAGCGGCGGCCGAGGTGCGGCGGCGACGGCGGCCGGGAGAGCCAGGGCGAACGCAGCGGCCAGCGCCGCCGTCAGGCCCTGCTCGACCATCCTTCGGCAGTTGCTTGGCTTCATGTTCTCGCCGCGAGTATCGGACGAACGCCGCGGCTTCGCAACCCCGTGTCGTAGCATGACCCGATGCCCGAGAACACCCCGCAGCCCCGGCGCCGCCCGCGCCCCGGGGAGGACGCCGTCGCAGAGGGCCGAGATGCTCCGGAGGCAGGCGTCGGCCCCCACCCCCGGCCCTGGCCCGACGACCCGCGCCTCGATCCGGAGCTGCTGGCGGCCGGCGACCGCCGGAACGTGATCGATCGCTACCGCTACTGGCGGGTCGAGGCGATCCGGGCCGATCTCGACCGGCGCCGCCACCCGTACCACGTGGCGATCGAGAACTGGCTCCACGACGCCAACATCGGCGCCGTCGTGCGCAACGCCAACGCCTTCCTGGCGGCGGCCGTGCACGTCATCGGAAGGCGAAAGTGGAACCGGCGCGGGGCCATGATGACCGAGGTCTACCAGCACGTGGTCCACCACGAGTGCCTGGACGCCTTCGCCGACTGGGCCGCCGGCGAGGGCCTGCCCCTGGTCGGCGTCGACAACCTCCCGGGCTCGACCTCGATCCTGGAGGCCGAGATCCCCGAGGCCTGCGTGCTCCTCTTCGGCCAGGAGGGGCCGGGGCTCTCGCAGGAGGCCCGGGCCCGGGTCGGGGCGATCCTCCACATCCCCCAGTACGGCTCCACCCGATCGATCAACGCCGGGGCGGCGTCGGCGGTGGCCATGGTCGAGTGGTGCCGGCGCTGGTGCTAACATCCCCGCTTCCCGAGACCCTGAGCCGTCCGGGGGGACCGATGATCGACCTGGGCATCCGCAAGGAGACGAAGAACCGCTGGGAGCGCCGCGCGCCGCTCACCCCCGCCCACGTCGAGGAGCTGGTGCGCGAGCACGGTCACACCGTGGCAGTCGAGCCTTCCGAGAACCGGGTGTTCACCGACCAGGAGTACCGCGACGCCGGCGCTCTCGTCCAGGACGATCTCTCCGCCTGTCGGGCGATCCTGGGGATCAAGGAGGTCCCGCCCGCCGCGCTGCTGCCGGGCAAGCCGCATCTCGCCTTCTTCCACCTGATCAAGGGCCAGCGCCACAACCTGCCGATCCTGCGCCGCGCCATCGAGCTAGGGGCCTCGCTCATCGATTACGAGCCGATCGTCGACCGGTACGGCAAGCGCCTCCTCTTCTTCGGGCGCCACGCCGGCCACGCCGGCATGATCGACGCCCTCTGGACCCTGGGCCGGCGCCTCGCCGCCCAGGGCCTGGACACCCCCCTCGCCGGGATCCGCCAGGCGACGGCCTACGCCAGCCTCGAGCAAGCCCTCGACGAGCTCGCGGGCCCCGTGGGCCGCGCCATCCGGGAGCGGGGCCTACCCCAGGCCGTCGATCCCCTGGTGATCGGCATCACCGGCGGCGGCAACGTCTCCCGGGGCGCCCAGGAGGTCCTGGATCGGCTGCCGGTGGTCGAGATCCACCCCGAGGAGCTGTCCGAGCTCGCCGGCCAGCACGAGCGTTCGCAGCGCACGCTCTACAAGGTGGTCTTCCGCCGTGAGAACCGGCGCCGCTTCGCCCGTCACCTGCCCCACCTCTCCGTGCTGGTCAACGGCATCTACTGGGACCCTCAGGACCCGCGCCTGGTGACCTGGGAGGATCTCGAGGCGCTCTGGGCGGTGGAGCCGGGGCCACCCCGGCTGCGGGTGATCGCCGACCTCTCCTGCGACATCGAAGGCTCGATCGAGGCGACCGTGCGCGCGACCGATCCGGGGGATCCGGTCTACGTGGCCGATCCTTCGACCCGTCGGGTCACCTCAGGCGTCGAGGGCCGGGGGCCGGTGATCCTCGCCGTCGAGAACCTCCCGGCCGAGCTGCCGCGGGAGTCCTCGGAGCACTTCGGCGACGCCCTCTTCCCGT
>CAZIIB010000332.1:0-5025 GCA_964539125.1 uncultured Thermoanaerobaculia bacterium
TCGGCAAGTCGAAGCCCATGCAGGAGGTCTTCGAGCTCATCCGCCTCGCCGCGCCCTCGAAGTCCAACATCCTCATCCTGGGCGAAAGCGGCACCGGCAAGGAGCTGGTGGCCAAGGCGATCCACCACCACTCGCGCCGCGCCTCCGGCCCGTTCGTCACGGTCAACTCCGGCTCCATGCCGGCCGACCTGCTGGAGAGCAACCTCTTCGGGCACGTCAAGGGGGCCTTCACCGGGGCGGTCTCGAGCAAGAAGGGCCTGTTCGAGGTCGCCCAGGGTGGCTCGATCTTCTTCGACGAGATCGGCAACATCCCTCTCGACACTCAGGGCAAGCTCCTGCGCGTCATTCAGGAGAAGGAGTTCATGCGCCTGGGCGGGGTGGAGACCTTGAAGGCGGACGCCCGGATCATCGCGGCCACCAACGCCGACCTCGAAGGGGAGGTGGCCCGCGGCACCTTCCGCGAAGATCTCTACTACCGGCTCAACGTCATCACCATCGGGCTGCCCCCGCTGCGCGCCCGGACTGAAGACATCCCGTTGCTCGCCCAGCACTTCCTCGGCCGTTATGCGGGGGAGAACGAGAAGCCCCTCCGCGGCATCGACCCGGAGGCCATGAGCCGCCTGCTCGACTACTCTTGGCCGGGCAACGTCCGCGAGCTGGAGAACGTGATCGAGCGGGCGGTCGTCCTCTCGACCGGCGAGGAGATCGACCTCGACCTCTTGCCGGCGACCGTGCGCCAGAACAACGGCCTGAGCCTCGCGGCGCCGGTGGCGCCCGGCGGCGACATCTCGCTCAAGGAAGCGGTCACCGAGTTCGAGCGGCAACTCATCGTCCGGGCCCTGCGCCAGACGGGCGGGGTCCAGAAGCACGCCGCCGAGATGCTCAGGGTCAAGCCCACCACCCTCCACGAGATGATCAAGCGCCTCAACATCTCCGTCGAAAGCGTAGCCTCGTAGGTCCCGGGCCCACGCCCCGAGGCGGTAGAATGCCGCCGCCGATCCTCCCCCTTTCGTCCGATCTCTCCTCTCCTCCGAAAGGACTTCCCATGCCGCGGCGCCTCGCCCATCTTCCGCTCCTCCTGCTCCTGGCGGTTCTGCTGGCGCTCCCGGCAGCCGCGCGAGCCGACGCGCCGGACCGCCCGGCTCCCGTCGACCTCCTGGCGCCGCTCTCGGGCGGCGGTGCCGTCGCCCTCCCGGAGCTCGACCCCAGCGTGCCGTCGCCGGCCGAGTTCCTCGGCTACCCACTGGGCACCCGCTTCACCCATCACGAGCGGATCCTGGCGTACCTCCGCCGGCTGGCCGAGGCCTCGCCGCGCGTCACCATGTGGCAGTACGGCGAGAGCTACGAGGGGCGTCCCCTGAGCCTGGTGGCGATCTCCACCCCCGAGAACCTCGCTCGCCTCGACGCCCTGCGGGCCGAGCATCTGCGCCTCGCGGACCCGCGGGGGATGGACGGGTCCGAGCTCGAGCGGGTGGAGGGAGAGGTGCCGGTGGTGGTCTGGCTGGCCTACGGCGTCCACGGCAACGAGTCCTCGTCGTCGGAAGCGGCCATGGCCGCCGCCTATACGCTCGCCGCGGCCGGCGGCGAGTGGCCGGACCTGCTCGCCGGGACGGTCGTGCTGATCGACCCCCTGGTGAACCCGGACGGCCGTGAGCGCTACGTCTCGTTCTACGACCAGGCCCGGGGGCGGGTACCCGATCCCGATCCGGAGGCGGCCGAGCACCGCGAGCCCTGGCCGGGCGGGCGCCAGAACCACTATCTGGTCGATCTCAATCGGGACTGGTCGTGGGCCACCCAGCAGGAGACGCAGGCCCGTCTGGCGGAGTACCGCAGGTGGGAGCCGCAGGTCTACGTCGACTACCACGAGATGTTCTCCGAGTCGAGCTACTTCTTCCCGCCGGCCGCCGAGCCGGTCAACCCGCTGCTCGACCGGCGTACGGTGGCCTGGCTCGACGTCTTCGGGCGCGCCAACGGAGCCGCCTTCGATCGTCAGGGCTGGCCCTACTACAAGGCCGAGACCTTCGACCTCTACTATCCCGGCTACGGCGACTCCTACCCCGGCTTCCGGGGCGCCGTGGGGATGACCTACGAGGTCGCCGGACACGGCCGGGCGGGCCTCGCCATCGAGCGCCGCGACGGCTCGGTCCTCACCCTTGCGGACCGCATCGCGCGTCACCTGACCACCTCGCTGGTCACCGTCGAGACCGCCGCCCGCAACCGGCACGACCTGCTCGTCACCTACGCCCAGAGCCGCGCCGACGCCGCGGCGAAGGCGGGTCCCGCCTACCTCTGGGCTCGGGACGCTCCGGAGGGCGGGGCGCTCGCGGACCTCCTCGCCCTCCAGGGGATCGAGGTGTCCCAGCTCTCGGAGGAGACGCGGCTCGAGGTCCACGACCTCACCGCCGGCGAAGACGCCGCCCAGGAGCGGAGCTTCCCCGCCGGCACCTACGTGGTCGACGCCAGCCAGCCCCTGGGCAACCTGGCCCGAGCACTCCTCGATCGCGCGCCGAAGATGGGCCAGGACTTCCTCAGGCGCCAGCGGGCCCGCCTGGAGCGCAACGTCGGCACGGAGTTCTACGACATCACCTCCTGGTCCCTGCCCCTGGCCTTCAACGTCCAGGAGTGGGTGGCGCCCTCTCCCGGGAGAGCGCTGGGGGGTCGCCTGAGCGCGCGGACCCCTCCCTCGAGCGGGCTCGAGGCGGGGGACGCCCAGGGGCGGGTCGGATTCCTCGTACCCCCCGCAGGGCTCGCGGGCTTCCGCTTCGCCGGCGCGCTCGAGCGCGAGGGGCTGGCGTTCCGCGTGGCCTTCGGCGAGTTCGACATCGGCGGCGTCCACTACCCGTCGGGCACCCTGTTCATCCCGCGGGTCGGCAACCGCGGCCAGGAGGAGGCGGCCGGTGGCGGCGCCGGGACGAGCGGCGACTCCCTCCGGTCGACGCTGACACGACTGGCCGGCGACGCCGGGGTACGGGTGGTGCCGGTGGACACCTCGTACTCGAGCCAGGGGATCTCGCTGGGCTCGGACCGCATGCCTTCCGTGGGGTCGCCGAAGATCGGCCTGGTCTCGGGTAACGGGGTCTCGCCGACCTCGTTCGGCTTCCTCTGGTTCCTGCTCGACCAGCAGGTGCGGCTCCCCTTCACCCGCCTCGATCTGAAGGCCCTCGGCGCCACCGACCTCGGCGGCTTCGACGTCCTGATCCTGCCCGACGGATGGGGCTACGGCCGGGAGCTGGCCGGGGAGAGCGGCGACGCGGTGGCCCGCTGGGTGCGCCGCGGCGGCGTGGTGATCGGCGTGGGTGGCGCCCAGCGCTGGCTCGAGGAGAAGGAGCTGACCGCCGTCGGCACCTGGAAGGCGCCGCCGAAGAAGGGCGCCGCCGAGAAAGAGGCGAAGGGCGCGAGCGCCAAGGAGGGTTCCCTCGACGAGCGGCCGATCTACACCCCGGGCGCCATTCTCGCCACCCGGCTGACCCCCGACCATCCACTGGCGGTGGGGCTGCCCGGTCCGCCGCCCGTGCTGGTGACCGGCTCGACCGTCCTCGAGCCGACCGGCGATCCCCAGGTCGACGTGCTCACCGCGGCGCCCGAGGCGCCGGTGGTGACCGGCATGGCCTGGCCCGAAGCGGAGAAGCGGCTGGCCGGCTCCCTGCTGGCGAGCTTCGAACGGCAGGGGCGCGGTGCGGTCGTGCTCTTCGCCCAGGAACCGGACTTCCGGCTCTTCTGGCGCGGCACCGCCCCCCTGTTCCTGAACGCGACCCTGTATGGGCCGAGCCTCACGAGGCGCGGCTTCTGACCGGCGGCTGGGCCGGGTCGGGCCCGCCTCCGGCGGGCCGCGGCCCTTGCAGGAATTTTGCGTTCTGGGCTACAGTTACAGGCTCGCGGAACGCGTCTCCCCCCAACGAGCGAGCACTTCAGCCGTCGGACCCGACGCCAGACTCAAGGACGACATCGTGAAGAAAGACATCCATCCCGAGCTCCACATGGTGACCGCGATCTGCGCCTGCGGCAACACCTTCCAGACCCGCTCCACCAAGGACGAGCTGCGGCTCGAGATCTGCAGCGAGTGCCATCCGTTCTTCACCGGCAAGCAGAAGCTGGTGGACTCGGCCGGTCGCGTGGAGCGCTTCCAGCGCCGCTACCGCAGCCAGCAGCAGGCCGGCTGAGCGCTCCCGGGTGGCCGGCGCCGTCCCGCCCCACCCCCGCCCGGTTCCCGTTGACCCATTGCAGCGCCTCCGATGATCGAGAAGCTCGCCGAGATCGCGAAGACCCACGACGAGCTCACGGCCAAGCTCGCCGACCCCGAGGTCCTCTCCGACCGGAAGGTCTACACCGAGACCTCGAAGGCCCTGTCCGAGATCACCCACGCGGTCGAGCTCTACCGCCGGTTCGAGGACGTGGAGCGCCAGCTCGCGGACACCGAGGAGATGCTCGCCGGCCTGGGCAAGGAGGACGAGCTCTACGAGCTCGCCCGCCAGGAGCGCTCCGAGCTGGTGGCGCGCAAGGAGGCGCTCGAGGAGGCCATCCGCGTCGAGCTCACCCCCACCGATCCCAACGACCGGCGCAACGTGGTCTTGGAGATCCGCGCCGGGACCGGTGGCGACGAGGCGACCCTGTTCGCCGCCGAGCTGTTCCGCATGTACGCCCGCTACGCCGAGCGGCAGGGCTGGCGGGTCGAGGTGATCGATCTCTCCGAGTCCGGCGTCCGGGGGGTCAAGGAGGTCTCGGCCATCGTCGAAGGGCGGGGGGCCTACAGCCGGCTCAAGTACGAGGCGGGGGTCCACCGTGTGCAGCGGGTACCCGAGACCGAGGCCTCGGGCCGGATCCACACCTCGGCGGTCACCGTCGCCGTCCTCCCCGAGGCCGAGGACGTGGAGGTCGAGGTCGACGAGAGCGACCTCCGGATCGACCGCTTCTGCTCGTCGGGTCCCGGCGGCCAGGGCGTCAACACCACGTACTCGGCGGTCCGCCTGACCCACCTGCCCACCGGCATCGTCGTGACCTGCCAGGACGAGCGCAGCCAGATCAAGA
>CAZIIB010000333.1:0-5021 GCA_964539125.1 uncultured Thermoanaerobaculia bacterium
GACCATTAACTCCCTTGCAGTCAAATGGACTCTTGCCATACCTCAAGCTCGCTAGATCTGTCGGCCGTGACAAGCCTCTGAGCAAAGGGGACCATCCGCAGGCACCAAGTCCTCGGCGATCCTCAATGACTGAGGTCTAGATCGCGCCCGGGGAGTCAACCTCGTCAACCTCCATTTGGGTCTGTTTGGGCCCCAGAATCACTTGCCGAAGCCACGCCAGGAACACTGCCACACCACGGATCCACCGTCGGGTCGCAACTGCCCTTCTCCGGCTGGCTCTTGAGCCCGGTGTCCGCCGGCGGGGCCGGTGTCCAGCCGAATTCGACCAGCAGGACATCCTGGATCCAGTGCTGGACCGATGCCCACAGCCCCGCCGGGCCCGTCTCCGGTGCCCTGTCCGCCGCGTGGAGCGCTGGAGCCGCGAACAGGCTCAGCGCCAGGGCCAGGACGACCGCGCCACAGAGCGCTCGCTTCCTCCACATTGTAAGACACACCCTTTCCAGCGAAACCCCGATAGGCCTTTATGGCCGCCGATGTCCGCTTGCTCATCGTCTAAGTGCACGACGAGGACGAAAGCGTGACACGTGAAGGAGGAACTTCTATGTCCTTGAATAGAAATATAGCGTTTTGGGAATGATTCGAATCACGGGTCGTCTCGCGCTACGCCCACCCCGGCGGCCAGTCGCGCATTGCGCCGGCGCTCCCTCAGCGCCAGGTAGGCCGGCAGCAGGGTGATCGCCACCAGCGCCGTGCTCAGGGCTCCGAGGACCGCCACGTACCCCGTCGAGCGGAGCCCCGGATAGCGGGAGGTGGCGAGCGAGCCGAAGCCGACGACCGTCGAGAGCGACGCCACCACGATCGCCTTGCCGGTCTCGACGAACCCACCGTTGAGGCGCTCCAAGTGCTTCCGGTGGGCGTGCGGGTCGCCCCCCCGGGCCAGCAGATGGCGGGATTCCCGGTAGCGGTGGACCGCGTGGACCCCGTAGTCGACCCCGATGCCGATGATCATGGTGGTCACGAAGACGTTCATGAAGTTCATCTTGATCTCGAACAGCGCCATGCCTCCGAGCATCCAGAGGAGCCCGACGAGGAGCGGCGTCAGGGCGAGCAGGACGTCCCTCAGGCGGCGGAAATCGACCCACAAGAGCACGCCGACGAGAAGAAACCCGAGCACCGCGGCGACCACCGCGTCGCGGCGCACCCGCTGGCGCATCCCCTCGTTGACCACGTTCGGGCCGGTCAACACCGCGGCCGGCCCGAGCTCGTCGGCGAGCGCCACCGCCTGGGGCGGGGGCCGGCGCCGCCACCGGTTGTTCGGCGGATAGAGGTAGACCACGCTCACCCAGCCGCCCCCCTCGGCGGGCGAGACCCGCTGCAGATAGCGCTCCAGGAACTGCCCCGTCTGCCCCGGCCCGGCGAACTCCTGGGGCGGAATCGGCCGGTGGACGGAGAGAGCCTCGTTGAAGAGCGCGAGCCCCTTCTCGAACGGCTCGGCGCGCATGCCTTCTTCCGCCAGGGCGCGGCGGAACTCGGTGTCGATCCGGTCGGGGTCCAGGAGGCCGCTGGCCCGCTTCTCGGCCAGCCACGCGAGGGCCTCTCGCTGTCTCCGGGGGCTGGGCACCAGCGAGGTGAGGCCCGAGTAGCCCAGGATCACCCCCTGGTTGGCGAGCTCCCGGGCCCCGGCGGCCGCCGCCTCCGATCGATCGAAGACCTGGTCCAGGGTCTTGCCCCGCACCATGAGCATCATGGCGTCGAAGCCCGAGTCGAAGTGCTCGGCCACCTCGCGGCCCACGTCGATGCCACGGTTTCCCTTCTCCGGCCGCATCGACTTCATGCTCTCCTCGAACTGGAGGCCCAGGGCGCCCCAGATCGCGAGCAGGGTGAGCGCAGCGCCCACGGCGAGGGTGGTCCGCGGATGACGGGTCGAGAAGCGCATCAGCGGGCCGGTGCCGAAGCTGTGGAGGTAGAGGTTGGGCTGCGTCTCCAGGCGCCGGTGCCGGTGCTCGCCCCACGAGATCAGCGCCGGCAGCAGGAGGAGAACGGCCACCATGCAGAAGAGGATGCCGGTCCCGGTCAGGAAGCCCATCTGGCGCAGGCCGGTGAAGTCGGTCACCAGAAAGGCGTAGAAGGTGGCGGCGGTGGTCACCGCCCCCACCACGACCGCCCGCCCCGAGGTGGTGGCCATCACGCCCAGGGCCGGCTCCATCTCGAGGCCCCTGCGCCGCTCCTCGACGTAGCGGCCGTACGAGACGATGACGAAGTCGATCCCGAGGCCGATGAGCAGGGCCGCCGTGCCGCTCGTCGCCGAGGAGAGGGTCCCCACGGTGATCGCCGAGAAGCCGAAGGTGAGGGTCAGGCCCGCGGCCAGGGGGAGAATGGCGTAGAGCAGCGGCCCGAGGCGCCGGAAGGCGAGGAGGAAGAGCACCAGCACCAGGCTGGCCGAGGTGGCCATGTTGCGGACCATGTCGCCCCGAATCAGCTTGTAGTCGTCCAGGGCGGTCAAGTACGAGCCGCCGAGATCGATCTTCGGGGCGGGCGGAGCGGCCTCACCGCGGGTCTCGGCGCCCACGATCTCCCCCCACTCGGAGAGCACCGAGTCGACCTGCCCCTGGACCGCGTTCACCAGCTCGCCGTCGAACTCGGTGTCCTGCGGCGGCTTGACCGGCCGTGCCAGGAGCAGGAGAAGACGATGGTCCCTCGACAGGTAGTAGCCGCTGGTCCAGTCCACGGAGAGCTGGCCGCGGGTTGCGTCCAGCCGGTTGAGAAAGATCTCCGACAGTCCGAAGGGATCGACCTTGATCAGGCCTTTGACCGCGAGACCCTGCGGGGTGGTGAGGAGCCTCCGCAGCTCCCTCACCCGGTCGCGGATGCCCTCCGGCGAGAGGCGCTCGGCCAGGGTCTGGCGGCCCGCCGAATCCAGGAACAGGACGGCCTTGGGGAAGACCGACTCGACCAGGGTCTCGGGAGCGCCGATCTCGTAGTCCACCTTCTCGAGCTGGGGGAGCGCTTGGAGGCGCTTGCCGAGTCGGCTGACCAGCAGCTCGTAGGGCTCGGGTACCTCGTCCTCGGGGATCCGCACGACCACCAGCAGGTAGTCGACGCTGCCGAAGCGCTTCATGGCCTCCAGGAAGTGCTTGATCTTGGGGTCGTGCTTGGGCAGCAGGTTGAGAATGTCGGTGTCGAAGTGGAGCCGCGTAGCGAGGACTCCGCCCAGGGCCACGAGGAGGGCGGCCGCCACGAACACCCGGCGGTAGTTGCGCCCTGACAGGAGGGCGAGTCGCTCCAACGGACGAAGGCTCATGCGCGAGGTGAATCAGCGAGGGTTGAAGGAGAGCCGGCGAAGGGGAGCCTGTGAAGAGATCTCCGCCCGTCGCGAGGGCGCGGGCACCGCCGCGCTGAGCGCGGTGGTCGGCGCGCCTCTCGCAAGGCGCGGCGACGCAGGCGCAGCCGAGCCTACGTCGAGGAGCCGCAACGCCGCGAGAGGCGATGCGGGGACGGCCGCGGCAGGGCGGGAGATCTCTTCACAGGCTCTCACGAGGCCTCCCGCGAGCCGGGGCTCTCGAGGACCATGTGGCCGTAGCGGATGAAGTAATCGATCCCGGAGATGACGCTCAGCGCAACCGAAGCCCAGAGCACGGTGGGCACCAGCCAGTGAGGTGCCGCGGTGCCCAGGTCCTGCAGACGCTCGTGGATGATGCAGACCGAGACGGCGACGGTGTGGACCGCCGTCTTCGCCTTGCCGGAGATCCCCGCCGCGATCACCACGTCGTCCGACGCGGCGAAGCTGCGCAGCGCCGACACCGCGAACTCCCGGGCCACGATCACCACGACCATCCAGGCCGGCGCCACCTCGAGCTCCACCAGGGAGATGAACGCGGCGGACATGAGGATCTTGTCGGCCGCCGGGTCGAGGAGCTTTCCCAGGCGGGTGATCTTGCGCTGGCGACGGGCCAGGTACCCGTCGAGCACGTCGGTGGCGGCGGCGACCAGGAAGACGCCCAGGGCCACGTACTCCTTGCCCTCGAACTTCGTCAGCAGCGCCACCACGAGCAGCGGGACGAGCAGGATGCGGAAGAGGGTGAGGAGATTCGGGACGTTGAGCATGGAGGGATTCCCGGCGCGGAGAGCCGCCGAGCGCGGATTCTACGTCACCGCCGGTTCGGCCGCCGCCGGCGGGCTCACTGAACGTTCGTCAGGTGGATGCGCGGCCCGTCCCGTCGCCAGTGTACCGGGGGCGCCGGGAGGGGGTCGACGGCGGGTGCCGCGTCACCCCGCCACAGGGAGAGGACGCGGCGCACGTACTCCACCGTTTCGGGGAACGGCGGGATGCCGCCGTACTGGGCCACCGCCGACGGCCCGGCGTTGTAGGCGGCGAGCGCCAGCTCGACCCGCCCGAAGCGGTCGAGGAGGCTGCGCAGGTAGGTCGTGCCGCCGCGCACGTTCTCTTCGGGCTCGAAGGGGCGGCCGACCGCAAGGTCCCGGGCGGTCTCGGGCATGAGCTGCATCAAGCCCATGGCGCCCTTGTTCGAGAGGGCCGCCGGGTTGTAGCCCGACTCCACCTGGACCAGGGCGCGCACCAGGACCGGATCGAGGCGTTCCGCCAGGGCGTGGCGGTCGATCAGGTCGACCACCTCCTCGGAGGGCGGCTCGACCAGCCGCGGCGCGAGGCGCCGGGCGCGCTGGACGTCGTTCTCGTTGGTGATCACCCTGCGGCCGGAGTCGGCCCGGTGGACCTCCACCCGAGCCGGCGCCGCCGCCGGCACGAGGAGACCCATCAGGAGCCCCACGGCCAGCAGGGAGCTCCAGGCACGAGCGCGCGGAATGGCGTACGGTCCCCTCATCGGTTGTCGATCCAGCCGAGAAAGCCTACAAATTGTAGCAGAGGGCGGAAAAGAGGACGGCCCAGCTCTCGCACGGGCGGGGGCGTCCCTCGCCCGACCACAGCGCTTCGCGCTGCGGTGCCCGAGGGTGGGAGAGGGAGCGAGGGTGAGGGGGGTGGTCCGGTCAATCCAGCAGTGTCC
>CAZIIB010000334.1:0-5014 GCA_964539125.1 uncultured Thermoanaerobaculia bacterium
CACCTGTCACGAAGTGAGCCTTTGTAGATGTCTAGCCTTCGAGGACGGCCTGCTCGCGGAGCTGTTGCGCGGCGGGAGAGAGGGGGGCGTGGGTGAGGATTCGCTGGATCCGGTCGAGGGCCTGCATGTTGTCGCCCACCGCCCGGTACAGGACCACCTCGTTGTAGAGCTTGTCGGCCAGGGCGTTGAGCCGCTCGGTCACCGCCCCGGCGTAGGGCCCCCCGGGGAACCGTTTGAGGTACTCATCGCCGTTCCGGAGCTCGGAGAAGGTCTTCGACTCGTTGTTCAAGCGCGCCGCGGCGAGCCGGCCGAGCTCCGGGTCGTCGTCCTGCTGCGCGAGCTTCTGGAGCGCCGCGAGCTCGTGGAGGTTCGGGGCGAGGTTCTTGAGGCCCTCACGCGCCCGGCGTCCCTCGGGGCTCTCGGGCGCGGCGTGCCAGGCGGCCAGGTACTCGGTCACCGCGTCGGTCGGCTGCTGGAGCCGGCTGTAGGCGTCGCCCAGGGCGAGCGCCGCCTTCGGAGCCTCCGGCGCTTGGGGCCAGTTGCTCAGGAAGGTCTCGAGGAACGCGGTTTCGTAGACCCCCTTGTCGAGGACCTCGACCGCGTCGGGGTAGGCTTTCTTTCTCCCCGCCTCGAGCTCGGCGATCTCGCTCTTCAAGGTGCCCAGGAACTCGCTGTCCGGCGTCAGGCTCGTCACCTCGTCGACCTGGCGCCGGTAGGCCTCGAGCACCTTGCCGTAGTCGCGGGCCACCACCTTCGCCTCGAGCGCCTTGTCGCGCAGGGTATGGAGGCGGGCGAGGCGGATCTTCTCGGCGGCGGGACCGGCGGGCCAGGCGACCAGGGCGTCGTCCTCGATCAGGGTCTTGACCGGCGCCTCGAGACCCGCCGTCTGGTCGGCGAAGGCGAGCAGGGTGTCCTGGGTCTTCTTGCGGAAGTCGTCCCAGGGCTTGGGCTCCTGCCTCTTCAGGTACTGGCCCCGGGCTTCGGCGGCCCGGATTCTGTCGTCGAGGAAGGGGTGGGTCTGGAGGTAGCCGTACTCCTTGGACTGGGGCAGGCGGGCACTCATCAGAGCCATGAGCTTCTGGGCGCCGGCGGGGTCGTAGCCGGCGGCGGCGGCCCAGCGCTGGCCGTTCTCGTCGGCCTCGTCCTCGTTCTCTCGGCTGTAGCCCCGGAGAAGGAGCTCGCCGAGCACCAGGCTGGCGGCGGCCGCCCCCTGCACCACCTGGCCCTGGCTCGGCTCGTTGGCGGTCGGGTCGGCGGGGTCCCAGTGGCGGGTGCCGTAGCCGCCGTAGTCCGTCCGACTGTTCTTGGCCGAGATCAGCACTCCCACGAGCAGGGCCTGGCTCAGCACGTTGAGCAAGGTCGCCTTCTTCTGCAACTTTTGCTGGTGGTGTAGGACCACGTGGGCGATCTCGTGGCCGAGGAGCGCCGCAAGCATGTCGTCGTCGAGGCCCAGGTCGAGCATGCCGCGGGTGACGAAGATCTGGCCGCCGGGCAAGGCGAGAGCGTTGGGCACCGGCATGTCGATCAGGTGGAAGGTGAGCGGCATGTCGGTGTAGCCCGACTGGCGGGCGACGCGATAGCCGACCTCGGCGACGTGGGCGAGCGCCTTGGGGTCGTCGTAGGCGCCCCAGACCTCGTCCGCCTTCTGCGCCACCTGGACGCTCTTCTTGAAAAGCTCCGGATTGGAGATGGTCTGCGCCCCGGCGGCGACGGGCGCCGACAAGACGAAGAGGGCCGTGAGGAGGGCGGTCAGGCGCTGAGTCATGATCTCGTGGTCGAAGGCAACCAGGTATACGGACGCACGGAGCCCGGCATCTCTATAGCAACGATTCGATGAGTCGGAATACTCCCGGATGCCCGCGGTCCGCGGAGGTCGATCACCGCGGGGCGCCCTCGGCGCGCGGTACCGGTGCGGGGCGGCTGTGGAGCTCGGGAAGGTCGGGGAGCAGGATGCCGCCGGAGATGACCATCCGGATCCCCGCCTCGACGGAGATCGGGAGCGAGATCGCCTCGGCGCGCGGCACGAGGAGGAGGTAGCCGCTGGTCGGGTTCGGAGTGGTGGGCACGAAGACCAGGAGGAGGTCGGCGGTGCGCGGATCGATGCCTCCCCATTGCGCCCCGCGGGTGACGAACCCGAGGGCGAAGAGGTTCCGCTTCGGGTACTCGATGAGGACCACGCGGGTGAAGGCTTCGTCCTGGCTCTTCGAGACCGCCTCGAGGACACCCTTGGTGGAGGCGTAGATGGTGCGCCCCACCGGCACTTTCTGGATCAAGCGCTCGAAGAAGGCGATCAACCGCCGGCCCACGACGTTGGTCGACAGCCAGCCCAGGAGCAGGACCACCACCAGGGTCATGGCCAGACCGAGCCCGGGGACGTGCGCGTTGGGGATGAAGACCTGGAGCGCCCGATCGACCAGCGGGCCGAAGAACCCGTCCATCAGCCGGAAGAGGGCGAGCACCACGTAGAGGGTGAGGGCCGACGGCACCAGGATGAGCAGGCCGGCGATCAGCATCCGCCGCAACCGGTGCGAGAGAGGGGCGCGGTGGGGGTGTTCGGCCGGGAGACGACCAGGCCCGGCGGCACGCGGGTCGCGACTGCTCACGCGGCCAGCCTATCAGCCGGGACGGGCCCTGGGCTTGTGCTAGCTTGCCGGCGATGAGCGGGCGAGGCGACGCGGTGGGAGGCGAGGACCGGCGGAGCCAGCGAGCGGACGAGGCCTCGCTGGTCGGCCTCCTCGCCGGGCACGCCGCCGCGAGCCCCGAACGGCCTTTCGTGTTCTACCCCGAAGGTCTCGACATGCGATGGCGCTCGTACCGGACCGTGGCCGCCCAGGCGGCGGCGGGCGCGGCGGCCCTCGCCTCTCTGGGCCTCGCCGGCGGCGACCGCGTAGCGTTTCTCTGGCGGGGCGGCCCGGACGGGGTGGCCGCGGACCTGGCGATCCAGGGGGCGGGCCTGACCTCGGTCCCGGTGGCGGATGGCGAGGCGAGCGGGGTGATCGCCGAGGCGCGCCCGGCGGCCTGGCTGGCTCTTCCCGGGGGCGCCGCACCCGCGGAGCCGCGGGTGCCTGTGGCCGAGCTCCCGGCGGCGGTCCCGGAGTGGGGCCGGGGGGGGCGAGGAGGGGACCTGCCGGCCGGGCCGGGCGCGGCTCGAGCCGCGGGCGCCGCGTGGGTCCGGAGGGCGGGGGGCGGGGAGGCGGGCGCCGAGCCGGGCGCTCGGATCGAGGGTCAGGGCGCCTTGCTGGCCGCGGCCCGCACCCTGGACGGCCGGGTCGCGGCCTGCCTGGCGGCGACCGCTCCGAGCTCTCTCCGCCGGCGACCCCGGCGCGAGATCGCTCTGGCGAGCTTCGACCTGGCCGAGGCCGACGGGCGCACGATTCTCTCCTGGGCCCTCCTGAGCGGCGCCGCGCTGGTCCTCGAGCCCGACCCCCGAAGCCTGGGCGGCGTCGCCGCCTGGGCGCGGCCGACGCTGGTCGCCGGGCCGCTCCGGGGGCTCGAGGCCCTGGAGCAGACGGGGAGGCGCCTCGAGGAGAGACGGCTCGCGCGCTGGGCCCGGAGGCTCGGTAGGAGGGCCCCGGGCCGGCCGTTCGGACGGTTGCGAACGGTGGTGCTGCTGGGGACGGGGCGGTTGGGAGCGGCGTCGCTGTCCTACTGGCTGGAACGGAAGGTGGGGGTCGTTCGGGCGAGGTAGAGGTCGACTTGGAGCCCCGCGCTAAACGCACGAGGAGCCACCGGGTTCTTCCAGGCGAGCCTGCAAGGGGACAGTGGGCCAACCCTCGCCAGCCGGTCCCGTGGGGAGCACTTTCAATCCCCTGCCCCCAAAGGCATTTGAGAGGAGTGGAGTGGGAATCGGCGAGGAACCCTTCGGGGGACTCGAGACGTGATCGACCAGCCACCAACCTACCTCAGGCTCGAGATCGAGCTCGAGCGGATCACCGGGCGCTCGGGTGCCGATTCCGCACCGGCCCCCGGCCGCCTGCGCGGTGCGCTGGGCAAGGCCCTGGTCGATGCCTTCTGCCCGTTTGGCGAGCCCTGCTGCGACCCCAAGGGCAAGGGTCGGCGGACGCCCACCGCGGCGGCGACCGACCTCTGCCGACTGGCCGCCGGGTGCCCCTACGGTGCGCTCTTTGCTGCGAGCCTGACCCGGCGACCGCCATTCGCCCTCTACGTTCCCGAGAGGCCGTCCGATGGCGGTCCGACGATGGTTGAGGTCACCCTTTATGGCCCCGCCTGGCGCCACTACCCGTGGGTGCTTTCCGCCCTCGGCCGCTGCCTGGGAGAGAACGGCCCGCGCGACCTCTCCGGGCTGCGCCTGGGCACGGTCCGGCGCATCCGACCGGATCGCGGGGAGGAGGCGCTCTCGAGCGGGGACCTCACGAACCTTCCGGCGGATCTCTCGCCCGATGTCCTGGGGCTGGCTCCCGAGGTGTTCGTCGCGCCCCGGCCCGTGGCCGTGGAGCTCCTGAGCCCGACGCACCTGCTCCGCAAAGGGAGGTCGATTCCCCGGGAGCAACCGGTGCCGTTCGAGATCTTGGTCAAGAGCACGCTCGATCGGTTCGCCGGTCTCTACGGCGACACCGCGAGCCCGATCCTCGCCCCTGAGGTCCGGAGCGGCCTCGAGGCCGAGGCCGCTCGCGTGCCGCTTCTCGAGCAGGACCTTCGCGCAGCCCAGGCCTCCCACTACTCCCGCCGGTCCCGAGCCCACCTCGACCTGGGCGGCTCCGTCGGCCGGCTGCTCTACGGCGGCGAGGCCGCCGCCTTCGCCCACATCCTTCCCGCCGCCGAGGTCCTCCACCTGGGCAAGAACCCCACCTTCGGGTGTGGGCGGTTGCGCGTGGACCTGGTCGAGCCCTAAACCCACCAGCGGCCACCGGGTTCTTCCAGGCAAGCCGGCAGCGGGCCGCTGCCGGGCCTTCAACCGGACTTCGCGCATGGAAGGGGACCCATTCGATGAACCATCTCCACGCCCTCGTGGTCGGCATCGACCGCTACCCCGACAAGCCCCTGAGCGGCTGCG
>CAZIIB010000335.1:0-4993 GCA_964539125.1 uncultured Thermoanaerobaculia bacterium
GCGGCCGTCTCGGAGCACGAGCACGCCCTGGCCCGCGACTACGCCGAGCGCGTCGGGATCTCCCTCTACGACACCCACGAGGACGTGGAGCGCCTGGTCGAAGGGGTCGCCGAGATCGCCGCGACGGCGACCGCGGCCGCGGGAAGCCCGTGACTTCCGCCGCGGCCGAGGCCGACGCGCTGCGCGCCCTCTTCCTGGGTTTCGGCCAGGTCGGCCGGGAGGTGGCTCGTCTCCTGGTCCACCGGGACGAGCACCCGGGTCTCGCCGGCCTCGACCTGCGGGTGGTGGGGATCGTGACCGGCGTCCACGGCGCCCTCGCCGACCCCGCGGGCCTCGACCTGGCGGCGGCGCTCGAGGCGTACCGCTCCGGCGGCTTCACGCCGGCGCACGCGGCCTTCTCGGCGCTCGACGGCCTGCGGGCGACGACCGAGCTCGACTACGACGTGCTGGTGGAGATGACCCCTCTCGACGTCGCCGGCCGGGGCGCCGCCGCGATTCGCCGGGTCCGGGCGGCCCTCGAGCGCGGGCGGCACGTGGTCTCCGCCAACAAGGCGCCGGTGGCCTGGGCCTACCGGAGCCTCCGCGACCTCGCCGGGGAGCGCGGCGTCGCGTTCCGCTTCGAGGCGACCGTCATGGACGGCGCTCCGGTCTTCAACCTCGCCCGCTGTGGCCTCCTCGGGGCGACCGTGGAACGGCTGTCAGGTGTGCTCAACTCGACGACCAACGTGGTCCTGGGCGCGATGGAGGAGGGGCTCGGGATCGAGGCGGCGGTGGCCCGGGCCAAGGAGCTGGGGGTCGCCGAGGCCGACGCCCGGTCCGACGGTGGGGCCGACCTCGAGGGCTGGGACGCGGCGGTCAAGCTGGCCGCCCTCGCCAACGTCCTCCTGGTGGGCGAGGATGGAGCCGAGGTGCGCCCGGAGGCGGTGACCCGCGAGCCGGTGGACGCCGCCCTGGGCGAACGGGCACGGCGAGCGCGCGAGGCGGGCCGCAGGCTCAAGATGGTCTGTACGGCGGTCCGGGAGGCCGGAGGCGTCCGGGTCGGGGTGGCCGCCCGCGAGCTCCCGGAGGATCATCCCTTCGCGCGGCTCTCCGGCACCAGCTCGGCCCTCACGATCACCGCCGACCTCCTGGGCACGATCACCCTGGTCGAAGAGGACCCCGACCTCACGACGACGGCGTTCGGGGTCCTCTCCGACCTCCTCGGCCTCACCTGAGCGTCACTCCACGACTCGGCTCCGCACCACCAGGATCAGCCCGTCGCGACTCCCAGCGGTCGCCGCGCGGCCGACGACGGCCGTCTGGCCGGCGCGGACCTCGACGTCGGTGGCCAGCGTCGTCTGGAAGTCCGCCGCCGGAGCCGCCGAGTCCTTCAGGTTCGTCGGCAGGGCGTTGAGCAGCCGGGGCGTAGCGGCCTCGAACCGGAAGCCGGTCAGCCGGACCGAGCGATCGGACGCGCCCCGGTCGATCAGGGTCGCGCGGTTGAAGCCGAACGAGTACGGCAGGGCCGGCACGCCGTCGCTCGCGGGGAGGATGCCCTGGATGCCGCCGTCACCGCGGTCGAGTGCCCGAACCGACATGCTGTCGAGGAGGTCGACCCCTTTGAAGCCGAAGACCGTCCGGAGCTGGTCGGCGACCTCGTCCAGGTTCGAGGGGAGCGATCCACCGAGCGCGCGGGTCTTCGACGCCCCCAGGACGAAGACCGTCACCTCGAGGCTGGGGGTGGGCGCCGGCGCCACGTCGAGCTCGCGGGCGGCGGCCGCGGCGGCCGCGACCTTGTCCCGAGGTCCGTGGAGCGTGAGGATGCCCAGGCTCGGATGCGCCTGGGCGTGGACGTTGAAGACGCGGAGGACCGCAGGCAGGTCCTCTACGTTGGCGTGCTCGATCCGGACGATCTCCTGGCTGATGTCTCGGGAAGCCACCGGTCCGGACTCCTGTTCGGTGGCCGGAGCTCCGGCCTGACCGGTCGCGGCGGGAGCCGCTTGCTTCGATGCGTCCTGGCCAGCGGCGACCCGCGGCCCCAGGACGAGCAGCAGGGCGAAGGCGGCGACGGCGGTGTTACTCGGAAGTGCTTTCATGGTGAGTCTCCTCGGGCTCGGCGAGCCAGTAGTAAACGATGTCGGGCTGATCGGAGACCACCTGGATGACCAGGGGCTCCGAGGATCTGAATGCGGCGGGTGTCGGCCGGGGATTGGCCCGGGGGCGGCTCTTCGGGTGGGACGGGCGTCGGCCCGCTCGGGAGGCCGGGCGCGGCGCGGGGGCTTCGAGTCGGTCCTGCGGTGCGGGCGGGCTCGGCGGCGCCGCCCGGCGCTCTTCGGAGCGTGGAGGGCCGGGAGCGACCGGCTCCGGGGTGCTCGCCACCTTGGGACCCGTGCCGCCGGAGGAGGCCGGGCGTCCCGGAGTCCAGAGGAACAGACCGACGGCCCCGAGCACCAGGGCGGCGGCCACGGCCGCCAGGGTCCAGGAGCCCCCCCGAGGCCCGCGGTGGAGCGCTCCCGAGCCGCCCCGGCCTTCTTCGAGATGGTTGATTCGGGCGAGCACGGTGGTCCGAATCCGCTCCAGGGAGCGCGGGTCGACGGGCTCCAGCGCCAGGCGACCGAGCGCCAGGCGATCCACCTCGAGGCGCTCGGCGAGCGCCCGGCAGGCGGGGCAGGAAGCGAGGTGGCGGTTCAGGCGGGCCGCCCGGCGCGCGGGCAGATCGCCGGCGACGTGGAGCGCGATGTCGTGGCGCCGGTGCTTGCAGCTCATGACGTCTCCTCCTTCTGGCGGATCAGACGCTCGCGGAGCTCCCGGACCTTGAGGCGCGCTCGCATGATGTGGCTCCGCACGGTGACCTCCCGGATCCCGAGGACCTCGGCGACCTCCCGAGTCGACAGCCCGTGGACGTCCCGGAGCACGAGAGCGGTGCGCTGTCGGATCGGAAGCTCCGCCAGCGCCGCGCCGGCGATGCGGCGGTCCTCGGCCAGGGCTGCGGCGCTTTCCGGGCCGGGGCCCGGATCGGCCGGCGTTTCGGCTTCGGCGACTCTCTCGAGCGGGAGAGCGGCCGAGCGCCGCCGCCGGCGCCCGAAGTCATGGCAGACGTTGACTGTCACGCGGTAGAGATAGGGAGCGAGCGGCCGCTCCGGATCGAGACGACCCCATCCCCGGTGGAGCGCCCGGTAGAGGCGGAAGAACGCCTCCTGGGCCGCGTCCTCGGCGTCTTCCGTCCGGCCCAGGAGCCGCCGCGCCAGGCGGAAGACCTGCCGCTCGTGGCGTCGCACCACCTCCTCGAATCCAACGGAGTCGGCGTCGAGCTCCCCGCTGGTGGCGATCGTCGCTGTCCGGTCCCGTGAGCTCACGCCCGCTTTCCTCTCTACCGGGGTATACAGACCGGCCGGGAAAAGCGTTGCACCGCCGGGGGAGCGCGGCCCCGGCGCCCGGGGATCAGCTCGCCCGGGTGCCGCGCCGGCCGCGGGCTCCGGCGCCCTGGACCACGTTCACCAGGACCAGGAGGGCCGCGCCCAGGAGGACGATCGCCGGGCCGGACGGGAGGTCGTAGAGGTAGGAGAGGGCGAGCCCGCCCTGGGTCATGACCACGCCGATGCCGATCGACAGGCCGACCACCGCCGGGAAGCTCCGGGCGAGGCGCAGGCCGATGACCGGCGGGATGGTGAGCAGGGCGATCACCAGGAGGATGCCCACGAGCTGGATCAGGAAGACCACCGAGAGGGCGGCGAGCAGCATGAGCACGATCATCGCCCAGCGCACCGGCACGCCCTGGACCGCCGCGAACTCCTCGTCGAAGGCGACGGCCACGCTCTCCTTGAAGAAGAGGGCGAAGAGGGCGACCACGATGACCACCAGGGCGAAGGTCAGCGCGACGTCGGTGCCGTCGACCGTCAGGATGTCGCCGAACAGGTAGGCCATCAGGTTCGGGGCATAGCCCGGGCTCTTGTAGAGAAAGACCACGCCCAGGGCCATCCCGACCGCCCAGAGGATGCCGATCACCGCGTCGTGGGAGCGGCCGCGCTCGCGTCCCGGGCCGGCAAGGGCCAGGGCCGAGACCACCGCCACCGCCGCCGCGCCGAGCCGGGGGTCGACGCCCAGGAAGTAGCACACGCCGAGACCGCCGAACGCCGCGTGGGCGACGCCCCCCGCCAGGAAGACCAGGCGCTTGACCACCACGAAGGTGCCCACGACGCCGCACAGCACGCTCGCCAGCAGGCCGGCCAGCACCGCGTGGCGCAGGAAGTCGTAGGACAGGAGGTGGAGGGCATCGGCCATCAAGGCGCTCCCTAGTGCTCCTGGAGCACCCGGTGCGGGACGCCGTGGGCGATCAGCTCCACCGGGCAGCCGTAGACCTCCTCGAGCATCTCGTGGGTGAGCTCGCCCCCCGCGTGGTAGAAGAGGCGCCGGTTGACGCAGGCGATCTGGCGCACGATGCCGGCGAACGGTGTCAAGTCGTGGGTGACCACCACCATCGGGATCTGCCGTCCGAGCCGCTCGAGCGTCTCGAGGAGCACGGTGCGGCTCTCGGCGTCGATCGACGCCATGGGCTCGTCGAGGATCAGCAGCTCGGGATCTGCGGCCAGGGCGCGGGCGATGAGCGCCCGCTGGAGCTGGCCTCCGGAGAGCCGGTCGATGGGCGAATGGGCCGCCGCGCCGAGGCCGAACGCGTCGATGGCGTCCTGGGCCGCCGTCCGGTCGTCCGCGGTGTAGCGTCGTAGCGCGCCGCGCAGGCCGAGCCGTCCCATGAGCACCAGGTCGAGCACGCGGAGCGGGAAGCGCTTGTCGAACTCGGCGAGCTGCGGCACGTAGCCCAGGGCGCCCCGTCGGCCGGTGGTGTGCCGGCGCACGGTGCCGTCCCACGGCTCGAGGAGCCCCAGGAGCACCTTGACCAGGGTCGTCTTGCCGCCGCCGTTGGGCCCCAGGATGGCCAGGAAGTCATCCCGGTGGATGGTCAGGTCCACGTCGCGGAGGACCGCCTCCTCGCCGTAGCCGAAGGTCACGCCTTCGG
>CAZIIB010000336.1:0-4987 GCA_964539125.1 uncultured Thermoanaerobaculia bacterium
GGTGCGGCCTGGACCTCGGCGCGCCGGGCGAGCTCGGGGCCGGCGGCGGCGAGGATGCCGTCCACCAACCGCTCGAATCGCTCGGGGTCGCGCCCCGGGTCGAGCGCCTGCAGCGGGTGAGGATCGTTTGCCTTCATCTTCATGCCTCCGTCGGCCGGTCGCCCAGCCGCTCGCGCAGGGCGCGCCGGCCGTTGTGCAGATGGACGCGCGCCGAGCCTTCCGAGATGCCCAGCCGCTCCGCGATCTCCCGGTGGCTCAGGCCCTCGAAGTCGAAGAGCAGGAGCACCTCGCGCTGGAGCTCGGTGAGGTGGCGGAGCGCTTCGAGGAGCTCGCTCCGCCGCTCCGAGCGCTGGGCCTCTCGTTCGGGATCGTCGGCGGCGGGCACCGCATCGGCCCGTTCGAGCGGCTGGGCCTCGCGCACCGAGCGCCGGCGGTGGAGATCGACGGCGCGATTGCGGACGATGGCGAGCAGCCAGCCGCCGAACCCTTCGGGCCGGCGGCAGCTCTCCAGGCGCTCGAGGGCGGTGAGGAAGGCGTCCTGGCAGACGTCCTCGGCGTCCGCCGGATCACCCACCCGGGCCAGCGCCACGGCGTAGGCCGAGCGCAGGTACCGACGCACCAGAGCTCCGAACGCCTCGCTGTCGCCCTCGCGGGCACGCGCCACGAGGGCGGCGTCGGCCTCGTCCATCCACTCACTATGACGGATGAAGGGTGCGAGGTGTTAAGTGGGGTGCCTGCCCCGGTCGCCGGCGGCGGCTCGTCGCTCACGCGGGCGGCGCGAACCCCTCGCGGTCGAAGAGCCCGGGCAGCTCATCGAAGCCGGGGCGCGCGCCTTCGAGGCGGTAGTACCGGATCTCGCCGGTCCGGATCTGCTCGATCCAGATCTCGGCCGTGGAGGTCGTGAACTTGACCAGGGTCGGCCACAGGCGACCGTTCGGCTTCGGGCCGACGATCCGGACGAAGACCTCGGCGCGGTCCGGGAGGCGCCCGGACACGCACAGGGTCTCCGGAATGCAAGGCTCGAAACGGGTGCCGAGGATGGGTTCGACACCGCCGGTCGTGATGCGGACCCAGACGCGGAAGCCGGGGACCTCGTCGGAGGTCAGGGGCGCCGCTCCGGCCGGAGGTGGGGGCGGGGTTTCCGCGCCGGCCGCCGGGAGGTCGACGGCCCAGGGCTCGACCCCGTGCTCCCCGTCGGCGGCGGCGAAGACGAGGCGCTCGCCCACCACGGCGACCGCCGAGGGGTCCGAGGCGGCGGGCCCCGGGGCCAGGTCGGTGAGGCGGTGGGTGCCGGCCGCGGTGCCGTCGGTGATCCAGAGCTCGTAACCGGCCGCGTCGCCGGCGGCGGCGAAGAGAAGGCGCCCGGCCACCACTCCCAGGGGTTCCGGGTTGGAGCCGCGGGCGCCGGGGTGGAGGTCGGCGACCGGGCCGGTGCCATCGGCGGTGCCGTCGCTCGTCCAGAGCTCGCGGCCCAGGGCGCGGTTGTCGACCACCAGGTAGGCGCCGTCGGCGGGGCCGCCGGCCGGGAGGAGGCGGTCCACCCGGGAGCGGACTCCGGCGCGGCGAAGGTCGGTCACCCTCACGGTCCCCGCCGCGGTGCCGTCGGTCCGCCAGAGCTCGTCGTGGAAGGTCGCGTCCCGGACGGTGAAGAGAGCGCCACCGCCAGCGGTCACGACCTTCCCGGGCGCGGCGTCGGACGGCAGGTCGGTGAGGCGCCGAGTGCCGGCCGCGCTGCCGTCGGTGACCCAGAGCTCGCTGCCGTGCTCAGGCGTCGAGGCGACCAGGACCAGCTTGCCGCTCACCGTGGCGAGGCCGGTCCCGACGGCGAGTCCCTCGGCCGCGGCGACCCGGTGCGTCCCCCCGGCCGAGCCGTCGCTCGTCCAGAGCTCCGGGGCCTCGGCGCCGGGGCTCTGGGCGACGAAGAACAGTCGGTCACCGACGGGCGTGAGCTGGTCGGGCAGGCCCCGGATCGGTGGGCAAGGGGAGAACACGCACCCCTCGAACCAGTCCGGGTTGACGTCGACGACGAGGCGGGTGCCCTCCTCGGTACCGTCGCTCACCCACAGCTCCTGCCCGCTGCCGAAGGTGCCGACGAAGAGGCGGTCGCCGAGGATCGCGGTCTCCTGGGCCCGGTTCTCTCCGAAGCTCGCGAGCTGTCGCACGACGTCACCGTCGACCACCGCCAGGGCCTCCTGCGCGTCCCCGAACGCGAAGACCCGTCCGGCCACGGCGAGCGTTCGCCGCCAGACCGCCGTGTCGTCCAGGAGCTCGATGGAGCCCGCGGTCCCGTCGGTCCTCCAGAGGCCACCCTCGACACCGTCTCCGTCCGCCACGAAAACCACCCGGGAACCCTCGATGCTGAAGCTCCGGGGGTTGGACGATCTCTCGGGCCGGTCGAGGTCCCGGACCAGCCGGGTTCCCTCCCGGGTGCCGTCGCTCACCCACAGCTCGTCGCCGTGCTCCCGGTCGATGGCGGGGAACAGGACGCGGTCGCCGATGGGAGCGAGCCATCCGTAGGGCCCCGAGCTGAGCAGCTCGCCCGGGGGAATGTCGCTCACCGGGAACGTGGTCGCCTCGGTCCCGCGCGTGGTCCAGAGCTCCCGCCCGTGGACGTCGTCGGTCGCCACGAAGAAGATCTCTCGACCCGCCCCGACGGGGGGGGACGGCGCCGCAGTGAGCCCCGACACCAGGGCCGTCAGGTCGAAACCGACGGCCGTCGGCTCGATCCGCGAGAGCCTGTGCCCGCCTTCGAACTCGTACGCGAAGAGGATCGTCTCGCCCACCGCCTGGACCCAGTCGACGGGTGGCGTGCTGCTGATCCTTGCATGGGTGCCCGCGGGCGTGCCGTCGCTCACCCAGATGTCGTGCTCGCCCACCAGGAAGTACAGGAGGCCCGCGGTGGCGGTCGGTGATCGGACCGGCTTGCCGAGGGAGGCGATGCGCTGGACCGTCGAGCCGGAGACGTCGGTCGCCCAGAGCGCCGGGCCCATGGGGCCGTCGACGAAGTAGAAGAGACGACCCGCGAACGGAGTGAGCAGGTCCGGGAAGCTGTCACAGGGCCCCGGGCAGACGTCGGCGACCAGGCGCGAGCCCGCCGCAGTGCCGTCCGAGCGCCAGAGCTCCAGGCCGGTCGCCGTCCTCTGTGCCGCGAAGTAGAGCGTTCCCGAGACCGCGACCAGCGGACTCGGATACCACCAGCAGTCGTCACCGTCGCACAGGTCCAGGACCTTTCGGGTCCCCTGGGGGGTGCCGTCGGTGGCCCAGAGCTCGCGTCGGTTCCGGCCGTCGGGCGTCGGCCGGTCGAGCACGGCGAAGGCGCTGTCGTCGAGCGCCGCGACAGCCGTCGGGGACCCCTCCGCGAGGTGGACGGTGCCGGCGTCCGTCCCGTCGCTCGCCCAGAGCCAGGAGCCGCTCGCGTCCCGGGCGCCGAACACGAGGAGGTCGCCCAGCGCCAACGCCGTATCGGGAAACGAGCCGCAGGCTCCGGGGCAGAGGTCGGCCAGCAAGCGGGTCCCGGCCGCCGTGCCGTCGCTTACCCAGGGTTCCCGACCGTGGCGAGCGTCCTCGGCGACCACGAGCATCCGATCCCGGTCCGCTCCGAAGACGACCATGGGCCGGGGCGACGAGCCGGCCCATTCCGGAGGGTAGCCCACGGTTCTCAGGTCGCCCAGGAGCTCGGGCGACGCCGCGGCCGCGGGCACGGCGAGGGCGGCCCACAAGAGGAGGAAGGACCACCCGGCGGAGAACGGAGCCCGGTTCCGGCGGTCCCGGCGGGAAGGCTCCCGAAGGCCGGCTTGCGGTGCGAGATGGGGTGCCATGGACCACCACGATATGCTAATTTGCCATGGCCGTCAAGACCGGCGACGGGAGTGCGATCCACTCTCCATGGGAACCCACCCACCGCATCGCGCGACATGGGCCTCCGCCGCGCCGCGCAGGCGCCCCGCCGACTGGAGCGGAGCTCGAAGGAGGTCCTTCAGCCGTCGCCCGCCGTCGCCGGCGCGGGGGTGACGGCCGCCAGGTCCTCCTCGCCGGTGCGGATGCGCACCACCTTCTCCACCGGTACGACGAAGATCTTGCCGTCGCCCACCTCGCCGGTGCGGGCACCGCGGACGATGGCGTCGACGGTGACCTGGACGAAGGGGTCCGAGACGCCGATGTCCAGGCGCACCTTCTCCACCAGCTCCATCTTGACCGTGGTGCCGCGGTAGGTCTCGACCTGCTCGGTCTCGCCGCCGTGCCCCTGGGCCCGGGAGATGGTGAGCCCCTGGACCTCGGCGCGGAAGAGCTCCTCGAGAACGGCGTGGAGCCGCTCCGGCCGGATGACGGCGGTGATCAGCTTCATGCCGGGCCTCCGGCCGGGTGGGCCGCGCGGGTCCGGACCGGCGACGGCGTCTCGCGCAGCGGGTCGGGAAGGACCAGGATCGCCCCCTCGCCGGTGCCGTACGCCTCCTCACCGTGCTGCTCGACATCGAGCCCGAGCCCCTCGTCGCGCCGGGTGGCCCGGAGCGCGACGACCGCGCCGATCGCCTTCAACAGGCCGTAGGAGACCGCCCCCGAGTAGACGACGACCGCCGCGACGGCCACCGCCTGCCGGCCGAGCTGCGCCGGATCACCGGAGAGGAGCCCGTCCGCACCGCCCCAGGCCGCCCGCGCCAGCACCCCGGTCAGGAGCGCCCCGCCCAGGCCCCCGACGCCGTGGGCCGCCACCACGTCCAGGGAGTCGTCGAGGCGCGTGCGGCTGCGCCAGAGGATGGCGAAGTAGCTGGGGAGGGCCGCCACCGCCCCCAGGACGATGGCCGCCATGGGCCCGTTGAAGCCCGCCGCCGGGGTCACCGCCACCAGCCCGACCACGACGCCGGTCGCCGCGCCGACGGCGGTGGTCTTGCGGGTGCGCAGGTGGTCGAGGAGCATCCAGACGACGAGCGTCGCCACCGGGGCGAGGAGGGTATTGACGAAGGCGAGGGCGGCGGTGCCGTTGGCGCCG
>CAZIIB010000337.1:0-4987 GCA_964539125.1 uncultured Thermoanaerobaculia bacterium
GCTGGGCACCGAGGGCTCGGAGGAACCGGACGAGACGGTCGAAGGTCTCGACCCGGAGGCCGGCGTGCTCCGCCTCGCGAGGAGCGGCCGAGCGCGGCCGGCGGCGGCGCGGGACGGCCGGGTCTTCGAGATCCGCTCGCCGGAGGACGCCCCGGTTCTCGCCGCCCGGCTCCTCACCCGCACGCCTCAGGACCGGCCCCTGCCGCCCATGGAGCTGCGTCTCGCGACCACCCGGGGCACCAACGCCCTGCTCGAGCGCAAGGGGGCGCGGACCGCCCTGTTCGTGACCCGCGGCCTCGGCGACCTCCTCGAGATCGGCGACCAGGCGCGCCCGGACCTGTTCGCCCTGGCGGTGGAGAAGCCCCGGCCGCTCTACGAGGCGGCGGTCGAGGTGCCCGAGCGTCTGGCGGCGGATGGCTCCGTCCTGGTGCCACTCGGCGACGCGCTCGAGGCGGGAGCCCTGGACGACGCGATCGCGGACCTCCTCGATGCGGGGGTGCGGAGCGCCGCCGTGGCGCTCCTCCACAGCTACCTCCAGCCCGACCACGAGCGCCTCCTGGCCCGCCGCCTGGAGGCGGCCGGCTTTCGCCACGTCTCGCTCTCGGCCGAGCTCGCCCCCCTCATCAAGATCCTGCCGCGGGCCGAGACGGCGGTGGTCGACGCCTACCTCGCGCCGGTGATCGGCGACTACCTGGAGCGGGTCGGCCGCGCCCTGCCCGCGAGCGCCGCGCTGCACGTCATGACCAGCGCCGGCGGTCTGGTCTCGGCGGGGGAGTACCGGGCCAAGGACAGCCTGCTGTCGGGACCGGCCGGCGGGGTGGTGGGAGCGGCCGAAGCCGGGTCGCGCGCCGGAGTCTCCCGGGTGATCAGCTTCGACATGGGGGGTACCAGCACCGACGTCGCCCGCTTCGACGGCGCCTACGAGTACGTCTTCGAGCACCGGGTGGGAGACGCGCGCCTGGTGGCGCCGGCCCTGGCGATCGAGACCGTGGCGGCGGGCGGCGGCTCGATCTGCCGGTTCGCCGCCGGACGCCTGCTGGTGGGGCCGGAGAGCGCCGGCGCCGCGCCCGGCCCGGCCTGCTACGGCGCCGGCGGGCCGCTCACCCTGACCGACGTCAACCTGCTGCTGGGGCGCCTCGACCCGAAGCGCTTCGGCATTCCGGTGGACCGGCGGGCGGCCGAGACGCGTCTCGCCGAGCTGGCGGAGGCCGTGGCCGCGGAGCGCGGGGAGGCGGTCGACCCGGAGGCGCTCCTCGCCGGCTGCCTGGCGATCGCCGACGAGCGCATGGCGGACGCGGTCCGGCGGATCTCGGTGCGCCGCGGCTACGACCCGGCCGACTACGCCCTGGTCGCCTTCGGAGGGGCCGGGGGGCAGCACGCCTGCTCGCTGGCCGAGCTCCTGGGCATGGAGCGGGTGGTGGTGCCCGAGGACGCCGGGTTGCTGAGCGCCCTGGGGCTCGGGCGGGCGGTGGTCGAGCGCTTCGCCCAGCAGCAGGTGCTGGCGCCACTGGGCGAGGTCGGCGACGAGCTCGGCTCCCGGCTCGAGGAGCTCGCGGCGGAGGCCTCCCGCACGGTGGAGCGCGAAGGCGTGCCCGAGGGCGAGGTGGTGGTGCGCCGGCGGATCGCCCAGCTGCGCCTGGCCGGGCAGGAGACGAGCGTGGCGGTGGAGGTGCGGCCCGGCCTCGACGTGGGCCCCGAGCTGGAAGATCTGGAAGGGGCCTTCGCCGCCGCCTACCGGGAGCTCTACGGCTACCCGCCGCCCGAGCGGCCGGTGGAGGTCGAGTCCCTGCGCGTCGCGGCGTCCTCGCGGCCGGCCGTGCACCCGGCCCCGGAGACGCCCCGCGGGACCCGGCGGGCGGCGCCCGTCGCCTCGGGCCGGACCTTCTTCGGCGGCGGCTGGCGGGAGGCCGGGATCTTCGAGCGATCCGGTCTCGCGCCGGGGGACCGGCTCGAGGGACCGGCCCTGGTCTTCGAGCGCCACGCGGCGACCGTGGTGCTCCCGGGTTGGGCGGCGCGCGTGGACGGCGGCCGCGCCTTGATCCTCACCTGCGACGGGGCCGAGTAGGATCGGGGATCGTGACGGAGCCGAGCCCACCCGCGGCGGTCGTCGAGGAGCTGTTCACGGCCCGCTTCGAAGCGCTCGCCCGGGAGATGGGCGAGCTGCTCCGGCGGACCGCGCTCTCGACCAACGTCAAGGAGCGCCTCGACTTCTCGTGCGCTCTCCTCGATCCGGCGGGAGAGCTGGTGGTCAACGCGCCCCACATCCCGGTCCATCTCGGCGCCCTGGGGCTCTGCGTCCGGACCGTGGCCGGCGCCCTCGAGCTGGAACCGGGCGACGTGGTGGTGACCAACAGCCCGGCCTTCGGAGGCTCCCACCTGCCGGACGTGACGGTGATCACGCCGGTCTTCGGCGGCCCCGAGGCGGGCGGCGCCCGGCCTCCCCTCCTGGGCTACGTCGCGAGCCGTGCCCACCACGCCGAGATCGGCGGCGTGCGGCCCGGCTCGATGCCGCCCGACGCCCGGTGCCTGGCCGAGGAAGGCGTGGTGATCCCCCCCACGCGGCTGGTGGCGGGAGGCGAGCCCCGGTGGGAGGCGCTTCGCGCTCTTCTGACCGGCGGCCCCCATCCCAGCCGGGCGGTGGAGGAGAACCTGGCCGACCTGGCAGCGGCGGTGGCGGCGAACCACCGGGGAGCCGACGCGTTGGAGGCGCTGGTCGCCGAGCACGGCCGCGAGGCCGTGGGCGAGCAGATGAAGATCCTCGCCGGCCGGGCCGAGCGGCGGCTGGGAGAGGCCCTCGAGCGGCTGGGCGACGGCCTCTACCGCGCCGAGGAGCGCCTCGACGACGGCACGCCGCTCGTGGCGTCGATCGAGGTGGCGGCAGGGAGGGCCCGGATCTCCTTCGCCGGCTCCGGGCCGGTCCATCCGGGCAACCTGAACGCCACGCCGGCGGTGGTCCGGAGCGCCGTGCTCTACGTCCTCCGCCTGCTGGTCGAAGGACCCCTGCCCCTCAACGAGGGCCTGCTCCGGCCGGTGGCGCTCGAGATTCCCCGGGGCTTGCTGAATCCCGCGTTCCCGGACGACCCGCGGCGCGCGCCGGCGGTGGTGGGGGGGAACGTCGAGACCAGCCAGCGCCTGGTGGACACGCTGCTCCGGGCCCTGGGCCTCGCGGCCTGCAGCCAGGGGACGATGAACAACGTGCTCTTCGGGAGCTCCGAGTTCGGCTACTACGAGACCGTGTGCGGCGGCTGCGGCGCCACGGCCGGCGCCGACGGAGCCTCGGCCGTCCACAGCCACATGACCAACACCCGGATCACCGATCCGGAGGTCCTCGAGCGGCGCTACCCGGTGCGTCTCGAGCGCTTCGCCGTGCGCCGCGGCTCGGGTGGGGCGGGGCGGTTCCGAGGGGGCGACGGGGTGGTCCGCGAGCTCCGGTTCCTGGCACCCGTCTCCCTCTCGGTCCTGAGCCAGCACCGGGTCGAGCGTCCCTACGGCATGGCCGGCGGCGAGCCCGGGGCGCGGGGGCGCCAGCGAGTGATCCGGGCCGGCGGCGACGAGGAGCTCGAGCTTGCGCCGGTCGACGGCTGCGAGCTGGAGCCCGGCGACCGGCTCGTGCTCGAGACCCCCGGCGGCGGGGGATGGGGGAGCCCATGAAGCGTCTCGGCTCGGTGGTCTTCTGGTCGATCCTCGCGGCGGCGTTCATCGGCCCCGGCACCGTCACCACGTGCGGGGCCGCCGGCGCTTCGTTCGGGACCTCGTTGCTCTGGGCCCTCGGGTTCTCGGTGGTCGCCACGCTGGTGCTCCAGGAGGCAAGCGCTCGGCTGACGGTGCGCTCGGGCCGCGATCTCGCGCGGGCGCTCCGGGAGAGCTATCACGGCGGCCCGGGGGGCGGGGCGATCCTGGTGATCGTGCTGGGCGCGATCCTCTTGGGCAACGCCGCCTACCAGGCGGGGAACCTGCTGGGGGCGGCGGCGGGCGCCGGGCTGATCGTGGGCGCGCCACCCTGGCGCCTCGCCCTGGCGGCGGGCGCGGCGGCGGCGCTCCTGCTCTGGCTGGGCGCGCCGCGGACGGTGGCCCGGCTCCTCGCCCTCCTGGTGGCGCTCATGGGGGTGGCCTTCCTGGTCACCGCCTCCCAGATCCACCCGGCGGCGGGCCAGATCCTCCGCGGTCTGGTGATGCCGTCCAGCCCTCCCGGCGCCGGTCTCCTGGTCCTCGGGCTGGTGGGCACGACGGTGGTGCCCTACAACTTGTTCCTGGGCTCGGGCCTGGCGGCGGGGCAGAAGCTTCCAGAGGTCCGCTTCGGTCTCACGGTGGCCATCCTCCTCGGCGGGGTGATCTCCATGGGGGTTCTGGTGGTGGGTGCGGCGACGCCGGGGCCCTTCGCCTTCGACGCGGTCTCGCGGGCGCTCTCCGAGCGCCTCGGCGCCTGGGCCGGCGCGCTCTTCGGTTGGGGCCTGGCGGCGGCGGGTCTCTCCTCGGCCACCACGGCTCCGCTGGCCGCGGCGTTGACCGCCCGCGGCCTGTTCGGCGACGGCACGGACGATCCGCGCTGGGCTCCCCGGTCCTGGCGCTACCGGGCGGTCTGGATGGGCGTGCTCCTCTTCGGGGTGGCCTTCGGGGTGAGCGGTGTCTCGCCGATCCCGGCGATCCTCCTGGCCCAGGCGTTCAACGGCGTGCTCTTGCCGGTGGCCGCGGTCTTCCTCTGGCTGGCGGTCAACGACCGGCGGCTGCTGGGCGCCGAAGCGGTCAACGGCACGTTGGCCAACGGGGTCACCGGCCTGGTGGTGGCGGTGACCGTGGTGCTGGGTGCTGCCGGCGTGCTGCGCGCGTCCTTCGGCGCCCTGGGGCTCACCGCGCCCGGCAACCGCGTGCTCCTCGGGGTCGGCCTCCTGACGGTCGCCGTCCTCGCGGTGCCGGTCACCCGAGCGGTCCGGCGTCGGCGTCGGGCGGACGGGGCCCCCTCTCCACCGCTCAGTTGAGCTCGACGCGG
>CAZIIB010000338.1:0-4952 GCA_964539125.1 uncultured Thermoanaerobaculia bacterium
GACCACGTGCTTGCGACCCTCGACCGAGGAGAGGGCTTGAGCCACCTCTTGCAGCCCGGCCGCCCACGAGCTCACCCTCCCACGCTGATAGCTCTTCTCCCACTTGCCGATCTGCTTGGCGATCACCTTGATATAGGCCTGCACCTCCTGCTCTCCCAGGCCGGCGAACCGTCCCTGACTGTCGCCGCTCCCGGCGAAGCTGGAGCTCCGGCTCGCCTTCTCGGGATCGTCGATCATGAAGCGCAGGGGATCGAGCTCGCCGTGGCGTTCCAGAAGCTGGGGCGCTCCCAACGTGTCGATGGCGCGGGCGAGCTGGGCGCGGTCGGGGGTGAAGGTCACGAGCAGCCGCGGGCCGATGTCGACCGAGTAGGTCGCGACCGCGGCCAGGTCGGTCGGGTGGAGATTCTGGAGCACGAACCGCTCGGCGGCCCGGCGCGCCTTGATCACCGAGGCCGGGCTGGAGAAGGTGAGGTCGAACAGGAGGAGGAAGTGGCGGCGGGCGGCGGCGGGCACGGCGGCCTCGATCGACGAGGGGCCGTGGAGCATGTCCGGTTTCAGGGCGTCGAGGTCGACGACGTCGAAGCTCGAGATCGCCTGCTCCCGGCCCTGGTCGAGGACCTGGAAGTCGTCCTTGGTCAGGCCGCGGACCGGCTTGCCGTCCCGGGTCGTGACGTTGACCGGGACCTGGACCTCGACGACCTCCGTCGAGCCTTCGAACGAGGCCTTCTGGGCTCGTGCCGGAGAGCCCGCGATCGCCGCCGCTACGGCGAGGGCGACGAGGAGCCCGGAGACCGGGCGCAGGGGAGAGCGCTTGATTGACAGGTTCAGGTCCATGCGTACCTCCAGATCATCTTCGACGTTCTTCCTTCTCGCCCGCGCGCCGAGGTCGTCGGCACGGCGTTCATCGTCCCTGCCTCGGCGTGCCGAGAAGCAGCGCCGCCAGCTTCCGGGCCTCGGGATCGGTGGCGTCCAGCTTGAGCGCCCGCTCGACGTAGTGCAGAGCCGTCTCGCGGTCCCCCAGGGCCAGATAGACCTTCGCCAGGCCCACGTGGACGGCGGGCAGCTCGCTGTTGCGCTTGTACGCCTCACGCATGTAGTCGAGCGCCTGTGCCGGCGCGTTGTGAGCGAGCGCCTGCTCGGCCCGATAGATATAGAGGAAGGGGTTGCCCGCGTGCTCCTTCTCCAGGCGGGCGAGGATCCGCTCCGCGTCATCGTGGCGGCCCAGCGTCTGGTAGGCCCGGACGCTGTTGGTGAGGAGCGCCACGCTCGTCGGGTTCGCTTGCAGGCCGTGCTTGAAGTCGGCCAGCGCCTCGTCGACCTTTCCCTCCCGGAGCAGGACCACCCCGTGGTTGTTGAGCGCCTTGTCGAAATCGGGCGCGAGCTGGACCGCCACGTGGGTGAGCTCGAGGGCTCGGTCGACGTCGCCTCGGAGGAGGGCTTCGGCGCCCAGGTTGTTGAAGTAATGGGCCGCGGCCTTGAGGTCGTCGATGGGGTTGAAGTCCCGGTAGGACTTGGCCTTGTACGGGAGGAAATCGAAGGTCTGGAGCTTGCCGTCCACCCGTAGCCCCGCCACGATGTGCCCGTGGCTGACCACCGTCCCCTCGTCGTAGTTCCAGCGCTGGTAGTCCTCCACCTCGACGTAGAACGGGTTCAGGCGGTAGCGGCGGCCGATGCCGACGAAGAGGTTGACGAAGGAGAGACAGTTGCCCTCCTTGGCCTCGAAGGTCTGCTGGGCGGTGCGCGTCGGCTCCAGGGCATAGCGCAGGCCGAGCCATCCGAAGATGAAGTCGGTCACCTGCTCGACGCGCCGGGGCTCGCTCGCGGCGGGGTGGATCCGCCCCTCGGTGGCGGCGACGATCGCGTCGTCGATCTGGAAGGGTACGGGGAGCTGGGCCGCGGTCTCCGCACCCACCCGCTCGGCGTACTCCTTCCGGAGGTACTCGACCGAGTTGAAGGCCCGGGGGGGCGGGAGCTGGGAGCAGCCGCCCAGGAGGGCGAGCAGGACGAGAGAATGTCGTCGAGCCGGAGGGAAACGTCGAGTGAGATTCCGGATCGCCATCTGATGAATTGTAGAGTCTAGCAGGTTGAGCGGTGTGCAGGAAGCTCGCCAGGCACCCTCCCATAGCAGATACGGACGAGGAGACGCCCCTGGACGGAAGCCTGAAGACTCGGGAGGTTCCCCGAATCCGCCCGGAAATCCAAGACGCTGGATCTCTCGACTCAAGAAATTGGATTCCGGCCCTCTCCACCCGCCGGCGAGGCCCGCCTCCCGGCCCTCGCAAGTGGCCCATTTGGTGACGGTTACGGGGCAATCCGGCGAAACCCGCCAGAGTGGCAAGTCGCTTGCTTGACCTGTGGCAGAGTGACCGCTAAACTCGACGCAACCCACACACGAGACCCGTTCCGGTCTCTGGCTGACCGGGGGCAGGAGTGTATGCGGAACCTACTCGTCGGCCGTCGTGGCGGCGGGGAACTCATGAAACCTGTTAGGAGGAAGACACATGAGTCGATTCTCTAACTGGCGGCGCATCTTCGCCTTGGCAGTCGTTCTGCTGCTGGCGAGCGCGGGGATGGCCGCTGCCCAGGAACAGCAAGGCAACCTGTACGGCACGGTGAAGGACACCCAGGGGAGCGCGCTCCCCGGTGTGACCGTCCAGCTGACCGGCATCGGGGCGCCTTCGGTCCAGGTCACGAACGCTCAGGGGCAGTTCCGGTTCCTGAATCTGGACCCGGGCACCTACCACCTGACGGCCAGCCTGGAAGGCTTCTCCACCGTCGAGTACAAGGAAGTGCTCATCCGGGTCGGTCGCAACACCACCCTGGAGATCACCCTGTCGCCGGCGGTCGAGGAGGTCATCACGGTCACCTCGGAGAGCCCGCTCCTCGACGAGCGCAAGGTCTCCCGAGGCACCACGCTCTCCCAGATCGAGCTCGAGAAGATCCCGACCGCCCGTGACCCGTGGTCGATCGTGACCCAGACCCCGGGCGTGCTCTCCGACCGGATCAACGTGGGCGGCAACAACTCCGGCCAGCAGGCCGTGTTCACCGCCCCCGGCGTCTCCGACGCGGAGAACAGCTTCGCCGTCGACGGCGTCGTGATCACCGACATGGCCGCGATCGGCTCGTCGCCGACCTACTACGACTTCGACCAGTTCCAGGAGATCCAGGTCTCCACCGGCGGCACCGACGTCGAGAAGATCTCGTCCGGCGCCTCCCTCAACCTGGTCACCAAGCGCGGATCGAACAACCCGCGCGGCTCGGCCCGCTTCCTGCAGACCGCCGCCCGCAAGCAGTTCGACATCTTCAAGCAGTCGGACTCGAACATCTCGAGCGACCTCGAGAACGGCGACGGCAACGGCGGCCTGACCCAGCAGACGGTGGCCGACACGCCGGGCAACAACATCAACGAGATCCTCGACTACGGCTTCGAGGCGGGCGGCCCGATCGTCCAGGACAAGCTGTGGGTCTGGGGCTCGTACGGCCGGAATGACATCAAGCAGTACGGCGCGAGCGGCCTGCCCGACAACACGCTGCTCGAGAACACGGCCGTCAAGTTCAACGGCCAGCCGGTGGCGGCCAACTCCATCGTCGCTTCCTGGAACCGCGGCGACAAGATCAAGGACGGCCGCACCACCCGTCCCACCCGCGCCTCCGAGGCGACCTGGAACCAGACCGGCCCGACCGAGATCTGGAAGATCGAGGACACTCACGTGTTCAACGCGAACTTCTATCTCACCGGCCTGTACTCCTACGTCGACGGCGGGTTCGCCCTGCAGTCCAAGGGTGGCTCGTTCCCCGGCGCCCGGACCACCGACACCGCCACCGCCATCGCGCAGGGCGAGTCCGTGCTGGGTCCCGACGGCATCTGGCGCAACGGCTGGTACAGCGGGTTCACGGACCGCAACACCGACAACTACCAGGTGGACGGCTCCTACTTCTTCAACACCGGCAACCTCAGCCACGAGCTGAAGTTCGGCGCCTCCTACCGGAAGTTCGACGTCGTGTCGCAGTTCGGCTGGCCGGGCGGCCGCAACCTGACCAACGTCACCTGCGAGGCGACCGGTCTCTGCGGCGTCCTGACCGGCGCCGGTTACGTCGGTGACGACTTGGCCACGGCCGTCCGCGGTTCTAACGGCCCGCCCGCCGACCAGGAGTACACGGCGGCTTGGTTGCAGGACACGCTGACCACCGGCAACTGGACGGTCAACGCCGGCCTCCGCTACGACCAGCAGAAGGGCACCAACAAGGCTGCCAGCGCGGACTCCAACCCGGTGTTCCCGAACCTCCTGCCGACGCTCAACTACGGCGGGGCGGATTCGCCCTTCACCTGGGACACGTTCTCGCCGCGCGTCGGTGTCACCTACGCCCTCGGGGCCGAGCGCAAGACCCTGCTGCGGGCCAGCTACTCCCGGTTCGCCGAGCAGCTCTCGACCCCCAACATCACCCGTCTGAACCCCCTGGGCTACGCCTACATCACCGTGGCCTTCAAGGACGTCAACGGGAACAACTACTACGACGTGGGCGAGCCGTTCGACCTGTTCTACTTCGGCGGCTTCGACCCGAACAATCCCACTTCGCTCGCCAACCCGAACGAGACCGACCCGAACCTGAAGCCGTCGGTGACCGACGAGCTCCTCGCCGGCGTCGAGCACTCGTTCCTGCCGGAGTTCGTGGTCGGGTTGGACCTGACGTACCGCAAGACGAGCGACGTCCTGGAGGCTCGGACCCTCATCATCGACGGCGCGGGAAACAAGCGGCCGGCGCAGAGGAGCGACTACGTCTACTCCAAGACGGTCTCGTCCAACGGAACGACGATTCCGAACCTTCCGGACGGCACGCCCTGGTCGGTCGACTACTACACCTTCGCGCCGGGCCTCAGCATCGCCGGCGGTAGTCTCCTGACCAACGGCGACTCGTCGGTCGAGTACAAGGGCGCCGGCCTCACGCTGACC
>CAZIIB010000339.1:0-1630 GCA_964539125.1 uncultured Thermoanaerobaculia bacterium
CCTTCTCGCTAGCCGACCCGCAGTCCTGAATGGCCTGGGCCATCCCCTGGCCCGGGCCGCTCAGGGCCCCGCCGAGTCTCCGAAGATCCACGGCCCCAAGCCCTCCGCAACGGCCACGCGCGGATCGAGCGTCCGGCGTATACTCCGCACGACCTCCCGACGATAGAGAACCGGTGAGCATCACGGACCGACGCGAGAGGCTCGCCCCGACTGGAGACAGTGCGATGCTGCTTGGAGTTCGCTTTCGGAGGATTCTTCTCGTCCTGGCGGCGGGATGCCTCGTCGCGACCGCCGCGGTGGCCGACACGATCATCGTCGCCCCGGCGGAGGTGACCGTCGACAACAACGGCGTCTGCTCCCTGCGAGAGGCGATCCACAACGCAAACACCGACACGCAGGCGGACAACACCGACTGCGCCAAGGGGTCGGGCGCCGACGTCATCGACCTGGCGGCCGGCTCGGTCTACATCCTGCCGGACGAGGACGAGGCGGACTCCGGCTTGCCACTCGTCTCCAGCGAGATCGAGATCGACGGGAACGGCGCGACTGTTATGCGCGACGAGAACCTGACGTGCCTGCTGAACGGGACCAAGACCCCGGACGAGTTCCGGATCGTCACCATCGACGCCCCCGGCGACCTCACGCTCAACGACCTCACGCTGACCAACGGTTGCGCGGACGGCACCGGGCTCTCGGCCGAAGACGGAGGAGCCATCAAAATAGGCGACCTCAACTCGTCGCTCACCTTGAACCGGACCACCGTGTTCGACAACAGCGCCTTCGGCGTGGGCGGAGGTCTTGACAATGGGGACTCCGTGACGAACATCGTCGACAGCACCTTCCGCGACAACTTCGCGAATGGGGGAGCGGGGGCAGCCTTCAACGGCGGGGGCAACCTGAATGTCGAGCGGAGCACGTTCACGAACAACAGCGCCGACGGCCTGGGCGGCGGTGGCATCGTCAACGCGGCCGGCTACGCAACCATCGTCAACAGCACGATCTCGGGGAACCGGGACATCAGCACGTCGGGAGGGGGCGGCGGCATCTACAGTCCCTACTTGGGCCTCGCATTGGAGAGCAGCACCGTGTGGGGCAATGCTTCCACGGGGTCCTTGGGTGGGGGCGGCATCTTCAGCGCGGCCTATGCGGATGTCAAGAACTCGATCGTCGGCGGCAGCACACAGGGCGGCGACTGCGTCGACAAATCCATGGGTAACTTCTCCGCTTCCGGCACCGACTTCGACACCGACGGGACCTGCGCCGCGATCGACCCGGACTTCACCCAGGTGACGTCCGGTCAGCTCGCCCTCGGCAGCCTGGCGAACTACGGCGGACCCACGGAGACCCACGCTCTGCTCTCTGGAAGCGTCGCCATCGACTCGGTCGGCGACTGCACACTCCTCGACAACTCGACCCCCGTGACCGAGGACCAGCGCGGCGTCGCTCGTCCCCAGCGGGCCGCCTGCGACGCCGGAGCGTTCGAAGCGGAGCCGACTTCGGTGGTCGCGGTCCCGGCGCTGGGCCTCCGCGGCTTCCTGCTCCTGGGAACGGCGCTTCTCGGCCTCGGGCTCTGGTGGTTGCGGCGGTAGACGGCGCTGACGCGGCTGAAAAGCGGATGGCACCCTGTCGC
>CAZIIB010000339.1:1730-4951 GCA_964539125.1 uncultured Thermoanaerobaculia bacterium
CTCGCCGGGTGTCGGGAGACTGATCTCCCACTTCTCAGCGAAACGGGTGAAGGCCTGCTCGCGCTCGTGGATCTCGTAGCAACGGATTTCTCCGGAGTTTCCGCCGCTGCCGGTCTGCTGATCAGCCGGCAGACGTGCCCCACATGGCGGTCAGGTGGTGGAGCGGGTAGCCCAGCCGGTTCGGCTTGTCCTCGAGGTGATACGGCGTCGGCGCCGCCACCGCCTCTCGGCTCTTCTCGAACGGAGGCCGACTCGCGGCGGGGTGGGGGCGCGGGGGGCACGAGCGCCGCGCGGCGGCCGGGCCCTCGGCAACATCTGGAGGCTGGAGACATGATCCCTGAAAAGTTGCCGGCGCTTTCTCAGGGCTCAAGGCAAGAACGACTGGCGGGAGACGGGAGTTCTGAAAAGTGGCCGGCACCTTCTCACTTCTCCGTCATCATTGCAGCAGTTGCCTTGGGGAAAGCGTTCGTCAGCGGAGTGAGTCCTTTCTCTGGGCCGCTTCAACTGCCGAGGGCCGGGCGAAGGCACTCACACCCAAGGCGGCGCTTGAGCCCTCGTCCGCCATGATCCGGGCGATGATCACGGCGATCGAGATCGAGAACCTGCGGGGCATCCGCACGGGCCGACTGGACGGCCTGGCGCCGCTGACGGTCCTCACCGGGCCGAACGCCTGCGGGAAGAGCACCGTTCTCGACGCCCTCCTGATCGCCACCAGCCCCGATCCGGCGGACGCCATCGGCCGGGCCGTGGCCCGGCACCCTGCGGCCCCGAACGGTGTCCGCTGGCTGTTCCACGACGACCAGGACTCGGCGCGGCTTGTCGTGCGCAGTGGGCGCGGCATTCTCTTGGAGCGCCGCCTCCAGTGGTCAGAGGGCTGCACTGAGGAACACCAGAAGGAGCTGATGCGACTCCACTCGCCTCCCCCGTACTCGACGGTCCGCTTCCAGAAGACCCGCCAGGGCGGGGCTGAATCGATCCTGACCGCGTTCGGTGGGGACAACCAGTACGTGACCGACAAGGACCGAGTGACCGGCTCGTCGCCGGTCGCGTTCGTCCGGCTGGTCGACCCCGGCCTGCCGATCCCGCTCCACCAAACCTTCTCGGAAGTCACCCGGGCCGGCCGCCGGGACGCCGTCCACGAGCTCCTGGCCGACCTCATCCCCGGCTTCGAGCGGCTCGAGATCATCGCGCTCACCGACAAGGACTTCGGCCTCGCGGTTACTCGGAACGGCAGCTCCGTGCCCCTCGGCATGTCCGGAGACGGCATCCAGGCCTTCACCCAGCTCGCACTCGAGATCGCGATCGCCCCGAAGGGCCTCGTGCTGATCGAGGAGCCGGAGGTCTACCAGCACCCCAAAGCCATCCGTCAGGGCGCCCGGGTGCTCCTCGCCAACGTGCGGCGCGGCGTCCAGCTCGTCCTGACGACCCACAGCCTGGAGCTCATCGACGCACTGCTGGCGGAGGCGGGTGACGACCTGGGCCAGATGGCGCTCTTCAACCTGGCGCTCGAGAACGGAGAGCTCCACTCCGGCCGGCGGGCCGGCGAGGAGATGGAGTTCGCCCGGGAGACCTTGGAGAACGACCTGCGGTGACCTCGGAGGCGAAGCAGCACGTCGTCCTCTGCGAGGGCTTCGACGACCGGTCGTTCTGGAAGGGATGGCTTCTCCACCTGGGGTGCACTGATCCCTCGAATGGCGGTACGAAAGCCGTGAATGATGTCTTCGGCCACCCGGTCAAGGGCGAAGGACGCTTCCTTTTCCACACTTCTGCCGGCTCCGATGTCGTCGTGAAGCCCTTCGGTGGCAGAGCGAACGCGGCACGCCCGGTTGAAGAGTACCTGGGCGGCCACCAGATCTATCGACCCGATCGAGTCGTCCTCAACCTGGATTGCGACGATGCAATCGACGCGACGGGTAGCGCGGAAGACCAAGTCCGGACCATCGCTCGTGGGCTCGGCGCGGCGGGCGACGGCCGAGGGCCGTTCGAGATCGACGGTTCGCGGCTCTACGCCGTCCTCTGGGAGTGCGGAGACCCCGATCCGACGCCCGGGGTACCGCGAAAGCAGACCCTCGAACGCCTGGTGACCGCGGCGATTCGGGCCGCCGCCCCGGACCGGGGCCCCGCCGTCGAGCACTGGCTGAACGCTGAGCCTCAGGGACTCCGGCTACCGAAAAGCTTCGGATACTCCTACTTCGCGAAGTGGTACTCGGACCACGGCGAGGGGCACTTCTACGAGAGCCTCTGGCAGGACGAAGCCGTGGTCCGCGAGCTGGAGGAGCGCCTCCGAAGCTCCGGGGCATGGCAGACGGTCGAGAAGCTCGTCCAGGACTAGAACCACCCGGGCCGCCGACCCCGTCGAGGGCCGGGCTGGATCGAAGGCACGGACGCTCCAAGCTGGCTTGAGCTGGAACTGAAGCTAGCTACGAACGCCCCGGCTTCGCCGCCGGCGCCGAGCAGCTCCCCGTCCCGCAGCTCGCGCCCCTGGCGTCCTTCGCCCCGGGTACCGGGCAGCCCGAGCAGTCCCGCTTGATGCCCGGGAGCTCGGCGTCCACGTGGGCGATCCAGCGCTGGAGCAGTACCCACCCCACGCAGAGCACCGGCACGGCTGCGATCGAAACCAGCTCCGTCACCATCGCGAGCTCCCCTTCCCCACCCTCACGACGCCGCCGAGAACAACCCGGCGAACCCCATGAACGCCATCGAGAGAATCCCGGCGATCATCATGTTGAGCGCCATCCCGCGGAGCACCGCCGGGATATCCGAGAGCTCCGCCTCCTCCCGGAGACCCGCCATCAACACCAGCGCCAGCGTCAGCCCGCCCCCCGCCCCCACCGCGAACACCAGCCCCTCCACGAAGCCGTACGCACGGCTCGTCTGGAACAGCGCCAGCGCCAGGATCGCGCAGTTCGTCGTGATCAGCGGCAGGTAGATCCCCAGCGCCCGGAACAGCGCCGGCGAGAGCTTCCGGATCACCATCTCCACGAACTGCACCGTCGAGGCGATCACCACGATGAAGCTGATCAGGCGCAGGTACGGCGCATAGACCAGCACGAAGGTGTTCAGCGCCCACGCCGCGATCGACGTGATCACCATCACGAAGATGTTCGCCAGCCCCAGCCGGAACGCCGTCTGCAACCGGCTCGACACCCCGAAAAACGGGCACAGCCCCAGGAAGTACGACAGCGTGAAGTTGTTGACCAGCAGCGCCGAGATGAAGATCC
>CAZIIB010000340.1:0-4938 GCA_964539125.1 uncultured Thermoanaerobaculia bacterium
TCCTGGTCGAGGTGAATCTCGGGGCGTTCCGGGTCGACCTGGCGGGCCTCCGCATCGCGGGGCGGCTCGAGGGGGGGCGGCTCGAGCCCTACTACGATCGCTCCGCGATCCAGGCAGGCGCCCTCTCCGGACGTGGGCTCGAGCTCTTCTGGGTCGACGACCCGGTGGACGCGTTCTTCCTCCAGATCCAGGGCTCGGGCCGGCTCGTGCTCGAGGACGGATCGGTGATCCGGGTGGGTTACGCGGGGCAGAACGGCCACCCGTATCACGCCATCGGTCGCGACCTGGTCGAACGGGGGGAGCTGACCCCTGAGACCGTCTCCATGCAGTCGATCCGCGCCTGGCTCGAGGCCCATCCCGAGGAGGCGCGCGAGGTCATGGCGCGCAACGCCTCCTACGTCTTCTTCCGGACCCTCCGCGGTCCCGGTCCGGTGGGCAGCCAGGGCGTGCCCTTGACGCCGGGCCGCTCCCTGGCGATCGATACCGGCTTCCTGCCTCTCGGCGCGCCGGTCTGGCTCGCGACCCGGGCGCCCATCCCGGATCAGGCCCCGGAGAGCACCCCGGCCGGCGGCCCCGGCGCACCCGCCGTTGCCGTCGACCGGCCGGTACGCCGTCTCGTGATGGCCCAGGACACGGGAGGCGCCATCCGCGGGCCGGTGCGTGGCGACGTCTTCTGGGGCCCCGGGGACGAGGCGGCCGACGTCGCCGGGCGGATGCGGCATGCGGGCCGCATGTGGCTCCTCCTTCCGCGAAATCTCGATCCTCTCGCCGCGGAAGCTCGGCCCGCGGTGGCGGGCTCGGCGGCTCGCTGACGCCGCCAGTCCCTGGTGACGAGGGGAGAGTGTCCCGATCTCCCACCCTTCGTGTACTATGCTATAGTAGCAGTTGTAGTAATGCTGGATAGAAGATTGGATCGTGCCGCAGACCGATGGGAGGCGACCTCTTGGACCACGAAAAAGGCAAAGAGACAGAGCACGAGACGTTGATCCTGGGGGCCGGCCCGGCCGGGCTCCAGCTCGGGGCCCTGCTGCGGCAGGACGGTCGCGACTATCGAATCCTCGAGGCCGGAGCAACCCCGGGCACCTTCTTTCGAAGCCATCCCCGGCACCGGACCCTGATCTCGATCAACAAGATCTACACCGGGTATGACGATCCGGAGATCAACCTGCGCTGGGACTGGAACTCGCTCCTCGACGAAGGCCAGGCGCCGCGCTTTTCCGACTACTCGAAGCGCTACTTCCCCTCGGCGGATACGCTGGTCGAGTACCTCTGTGACTTCGCGGCTCACCACGGTCTGGCGATCGACTTCGGCGTGCGGGTCGTTCGGGTCTCGAGGACCGATGGGAGCTTCCGCCTCGAGAGCGAGAGAGGGGACGTCTACCGGTCGGAGCGCCTGGTGGTGGCGACCGGGGTGAGCGCCCTCTACGTGCCCCCGATTCCGGGCATCGAGCTCGCCGAGTCCTACGAGGACGCGCCGACCGATCCCCAGGACTACGCGGGTCAGCACGTCCTGATCCTGGGCAAGGGCAACTCGGGCTTCGAGGTCGCCGGGCCCTTGATCGAAACCGCGGCGGTGATCCACCTGGCCAGCCCCGAGCCGATCAAGATGGCCTGGCAGACGCACCATGTGGGGCATCTCCGGGCGCTCAACAACGACTTCCTCGACACGTACCAGCTCAAGTGCCAGAACGCGGTGCTCGACGCCCGGGTCGAGGCCATTCGGCGGCGGGAGGACGGCCGGCTGGCGGTGGCGGTGCGCTACAGCCACGCTGCGGGCGAACGGGAAGAGCTCGTCTACGACCGGGTGCTCAACTGTACCGGCTTCCGGTTCGACGCCTCGATCTTCGACGATTCCTGCCGTCCGGAGTTGGTGATCGACGGGCGGTTTCCGGCCCAGACCAGCGGCTGGGAGTCGACCAACGTACCGGACCTCTACTTCGCCGGCACCTTGATGCAGGTGCGCGACTACAAGAAGACGACCTCGTCGTTCATCCACGGGTTCCGCTACAACATCCGTACCCTGCACCGGTTCTTCGAGCAGCGGTATCACGGCCGCGAGCTGCCCAGCAGGCCCGTGTCCCCGTCGCCGTGGGCCCTGATGGACGCAGCCCTCGCCCGTGCGAATAGGAGCTCGGCGCTCTGGCAGCAGTTCGGGTTCCTGGCCGACGCGATCGTGGTCGACGAGGCGGCCAACGAGGCCCGCTACTATGAGGAGCTGCCCCTCGACTGGCTCCTCGAGGGCGGTCTCGAGACCTCCTGCCCCGTCTTCGCCTTGACCCTGGAGTTCGGGGCCAAGCGCGACGACCCCTTCCAGATCGAGCGCAAGCCGGACCCCGAGATGGCCGAGGAGAGCGCTTTCCTCCATCCGGTGGTCCGCCGCATCGAGGGGGGTGAGCAGGTCGCCGAGCTCCACGTGCTCGAGAACCTCTATGGGGAGTGGAAGGACGAGCGGCTCCACCGGGAGCCCCTCCTGCGGTTCTTCGAGGCGCAGCTCTTGGGCGAGCTGGCGGCGACCGGGTGAGCGGAGACCCGGAAGCTCAGCGCCCGGGCCGGACGGCCAGCACGATCCCGACGAAGAAGAGGAGCAGCGCGAGGTACCAGGGAGCCCCGCTGGAGGCGAGGATCGCGCCGGCGAGCAGGCAGAAGCCCCCGAAGATCGTGCCTCGGATGCCGGCGAACGGGTTCGCCGAAGGACGGCGGGTCTGGAGCTCCAGCAAGCGCAGCCCCTCGGTGACCAGCATCGGGGCCTTGACCAGCGCGTCGACCAGCTCGGGCGCCCCTCGCAGGCCCTCCCGGGCCAGGCGCATGGGGCTGAACTGGCGCAGGAAGATCCGGTTGATGTGGGCCTGCGAGACGGTCGCCACGTCGAAGCCGGGCTTGAGCACGTGGCCCACTCCCTCGAAGGTCACCAGCGCCTTGACCATGAGCACGAGCTCGACGGGGAAGTAGATCCGGAACTGCCCTCCGCGGCCCACCGACTCCATGATGAGCTGGGCGAGGGAGAAGCCCTCGAAGGTCGATGCGCGCTGCCAGCGCCGGCAGATCTCCTCGACCTCGCGGCGGAACCCGACGAGGTCGCTGCCCGAGATCGGCTCGGCCACCGCCGCCAGGTAGCGGGCCGCGTTCTCCGCGTCCCCCATCACCAGGCAGTAGTAGTAGTAGAGGAGCGTGCGGCGGAGCTCGTCGTTGAACCGCCCGACCATCCCCAGGTCGATGAAGCCCACCTTCGGTCCGGGCAGGACGATGAGGTTTCCCGGGTGAAGGTCGGCGTGGAAGAAGCCGTCGCGGTAGAGCATGCGGATGATGGAGCCGGCCCCCAGGTCGACCAGCCGGTCCTTGTCCTCCTCGGGGAGTGCCTGGGCCCGCGGGTCGCTCGGCTTCAGGCCGTCGAGAAACTCCATGCACAGGACGTCGCGTCCCGAGTATTCACGGAAGATCTTGGGGAAGACCACGTCCTCCATGTCGACGAAGTTGGCGGCGAAGTTCTCCGCGTTGTCGGCCTCCCGCCGCAGGTCGACCTCCCGGAAGGTGTACTCCACGAACTCGCCGATCACCCGGCGCGGCTGGAAGCGGCCTGCGATCATCTGGAGGAAGAAACCGAGCATCTTCAGCAGCACCGCGTCGCGGCGCAGAGTGTCGCGGATGCCCGGCTTGACCAGCTTGAGCACCACGTCGTCGCCCTCGCGGGTGACCGCCCGGTGGATCTGAGCGATCGAGGCCGAGCCGAGGGGCCGTGGGTCGATCGACTCGAAGACCTCTTCGGCCGGCTGGCCGATGCCGGCGGAGACCAGCTCGAGATAGCGCTCGTAGGGCACCACCGGGAGGCGATCCAGGAGGTTCTTGAGCTCGTCGGTGATCTCCGTGGGCAGGATGTCTTCGCGCAGGGAGAGGATCTGGCCCAGCTTGATATAGGTCGCCCCCATGAGCTCGAGGCGCCGCCGGAGCTGGACGGGGAACGGCTCGCGGACCAGGCCGCGGTCGATGAACGGGCGGGCGGCGAGGCCGAGAAGGCGGGCGAGGAGGAAGCGGAAGCCGTGGCGCCGGCGTAGCGGCAGGTCGCGGGCGTAGGCCACCAGGCCGCCGAAGAGGAGGCCGAGGAAGTGCCGGATGGTGGTGAGGAAGCGGCGGAGGAGGCCGGCGGGCGGGGTCTCGACGAGGATCTCCCACTCCGCCTCGGCGGGTGGGGGCGGCGCGGCCTCCTCCGCCCCGAGCGGCGGGGCGGCGGGGAGGAGCTCGAGATCGGGCTTCGAGGTCATCCGATCCTTTCGGGGCCGCTTCGCCGCCACCCGATCACAGGTCTCCTCAAGGCTCTCCCTACCGGTTGCGTCCGTAGCGTTCGTGGCTCGACACCCAGTCGAAGGACGAGATGGCGGCCGCCAGGGAGATCTCGCCGGCCAGGACGACCCCGGCCACGATCTCGGCCAGCTTGCGCACTTTGCCCTTGCCGAAGCAGCCCAGGATCTCCAGGCACTCGCGCTGGGTCGCGAGCCCGGTCCCGCCGCCGTAGGTCGCGACGATCAGCGAGGGGATGGTGATGGACATGTACAGGCCGCCTTCGGGGGTGAGCTCGGTGTAGATGATGCCGGCCGAGGATTCCGAGACGTTGGCCACGTCCTGGCCGGTGGCGATGAACATGGCGGTGATGCCGTTGGGCGAGTGGAGGCCGTTGTTGTTGGCGCCCGACAGGAACGCCCCGACGTTGGCCACCCCGGCGTGGTACTGGAGGCTCTCGGGCTCCACCCGCATGTGCTGCACGAGAACGTCGCGCGAAATGGTGGCCTCGGCGGTGACCCGCTTGCCGCGCGTGCGCATCATGTTGACCTGCGAGGCCTTCTTGTCCGTGGCCAGGTTCGACTCGAGGTAGAAGCGCCGGATCGTGTCGTTCTGCTCCAGGATCCAGGAGCAGGCCGCGAAGGTGGCGCGCCCCACCATGTTCTG
>CAZIIB010000341.1:0-4936 GCA_964539125.1 uncultured Thermoanaerobaculia bacterium
GGGCCGTCCCCTTCCCCCTTTCAAGGGTGGGAAGGGGATCGAGGGGTTGCGGGGGTGGTCGGGTAGATCAGCACCGTGCGGCCCTCGGCGTCCCGGAGCACGACGCCCTCCGAGTGAGCCAGGAGGTCGCGCAGCCGGGGTGTGGCGTCGAGGATCGCCCGCGCCTCGGGCGAGTCCGCCGGCAGCCGGACCTCCGGCTCACCGACGCCCACCTCGCGCCACAGCCCCCCGTCCCGGTCGAACCGGTGGTCACCGACCACCGCCGTGACCATCCGGAGGCCGGACCACTCCGCCTCCATCGCGCTGCGTCGGCGGGCCGCCTCCTCCAGGCTCGACCCCAGCAGGGCGAGCATCGCCGCCAGGGCCACCACGACCCCGAAGGTCACCAGCGTCCCGGGATCGACGCTCAAGCGCTGGAGCGCCGCTTCGATCCGGGCGATCAGGCCCAGCGGACGGCCCTCGACGGCGACGCGGCGGGTCACCTGCTGGGCCAGGACGGGCGGCGGCGCCTCTCGCTCCAGGCGGCGCAACGTACCGACCACGGCCGCCAGGCCGTCGAGCTCGGCCCGGCACGGCGGGCAGCGGCTCACGTGCTCCTCGAGCTCCCGGGCCTCCTGCGCCGGCAGCTCGCCGTCGAGGTAGGCCGAGAGCAGGTCGGGCTCCGTGTGGACCACGCGAAGAACTCGAGTCATGCCGTGGTTCCCCCCTGGAGCGCTTCCCGCAGCATCCTCCGGCCCCGGGCGATCCGCGAGCGGACCGTCCCCAGACGGGCTCCCAGGACCTCGGCGATCTCGTCGTAGGCGAGACCTTCGAGGTCGCGCAACACCACCGCCTCGCGGAACGGCCGTGGCAGCTCCGCCAGGGCCCCCTCGACACGCCGGGCCTCGTCGTTCGCCATGGCCCGCTGCTCCGGGCTCCGGCGCGGGTCGGCGAGGCGGGCCAGCCGCTCTTCGTCGTCGACTCCCGGACGCGACGGCGGCCGGCGCCGCGCGAGCCGGCTGCGGCAGTGATTCACCGCCACGCGGTAGATCCAGGTCTTGAGCGACGAGCGGCCGCGGAACTGCCCCAGGTGCCGGTAGATGCGCAAAAAGATCTCCTGCGAGAGATCCGCCGCCCGCTCCCGGTCGCCGCTCAGGCGTAGTGCCAGGTTGAAGACCATCTCCTCGTAGGTGCGGTAGATCTCCTCGAAGGCCGCGGGATCGCCGTATCGGTGCCGTTCGGCCAACGACGGGCCGGCTCGACTTGCGGCGAGGGGTGCGGCTCGCAGAGCGCTCACATGCTGATAGACCGTTCGGCGGGGCGGTTTGTTCCCGGGGAGGCCTCGCCGCGCCCGTGGGCGCTCACCTTCGATCGGCGGTCTCGGCCGGCTTGCTCATCTCACCACCGCCGCCACCACCGCCTCGCCTTCGCCCAGGGCCTTGCCCTGGCCGTAGTAGCGCAGGATCGCTTCCACCACCGCTTCGGCGACAGTCTCGCGGAAGGTGCGGGTCTGGAGGAGCTTGCGGTCCTGGCGGTTGGCCAGGTTGCAGACCTCGAGCAGCATCTTCGCCGGCACCTCGTTGTAGCGCAGCACCGCGGGCACGTACTCGCTGCGGCTGCGCACGATCTTCTCGCGCACCGGCTTGTACGGGTGGATCGTGACCTTGCGCCGCGCCAGGGCGGCGATCACGTCCTCTGCGAACTGGCGTGACAGGCCTTCGCTCTCGACCCGCTGCTTCCACGAGAACGAGACCGCGGGCTGCTCGCGCCACTCTCGCCGCGAGCGGTACGCCCCGCCGGTCTTGCGGAAGCTCCCCTTGCGCATGTTGGCCGCCGGGATGTAGGCCATGGCGCCGCGCAGGGACGGGTGGAGCGAGTCGGCGTGGATCGAGAGGAAGATCACCTTCTGCGGGTCGCCGTCGCCGTCGACCGCCTTGGTGTAGACGCTGTTGGCGAGGTACCAGCGCAAGTTGACCCCGACCGCGCTGTTGGTGATCGGGTACGGCGGATGGGTGAGCACCACGTGGTCGCGGGAGAACGGGAGCACGTCGCGGTCCGGAATGCGGTGGTGGTCGCCGTCGCGGGTCGTGGAGACCACCCGGGCCGCCGTGTGGAGCTCCAGAAGCCGCTCGATCCGAGCCTTGATGTCGTAGACGTAGAGGCTCTCCCAGACGCCGGCGAACGAGGCGCCCACGTCCACTCCGCCGTAGCCGGCGTCCAGGATGACCGTGATGCCGGCCAGGTCGCTGGTCCGCACCCGGTTGGTGAACCGGCCGCTCTCGCGCAGCGAGGCCTCGTACTCCTCGCGCCGCGGGTTGCCCGGCGGCAGGTACTCGGGGAGCATCAGGTCGAACGGCACCTTGACCGGGAAGCCCACCGGGATGTCGGTGACGTCGGCGATGCCGCTGCGCCGGGCGATCTCGGCCGCCAGGGTGTTGACGTCGGCGGCGTACACCGCGCCGGTGAAGCGCACGACGACGCTCGGGTAGAGGGCCTCGCCCGGTTGCAGGCGGTAGATCGCATACTCCCCCTTCTCGTCCCGTCCGTACTCCAGTCGGTAGGGCGCCGGGCCCTGCGGCACGGCGGACCCGGCCGGTGCGGAGCTCGAAACCGGGGTGACGGACGGTTCGCCCTGTCCGTCCCCCGCGGGCGCCGAGCCGGCCGAGGCGGTCCGGGCCTGGAAGTCGCGAAGCGCCTCGGCCGCCGCCGAGCGGAAGGCCGGGCGCAGCAGACGGGTGGGGATGACCACGTCCTGGCCCGGCTCCAGGTCGTCCTCCACCAGGCCGTTCTGCTCCCGGATGGCGCGGAAGTTCGCGCCCTCGCCCGTGAACCACTCGGCCACGTGCCAGAGGCTCCCGCGGCCCAGGGGTCCGGTGCCCCGCACATGGTGGCGCCAACCGGCCGGGTCCCCCCGGTCGTCGTCGAACAGGGCTTGCACGACCTGGAGCTGGATCTCGGAGCGCAGCTCGCCGAAGGGCACGCGGTAGCGCACGCCGGCCAGGAGCCGCTCGGCGCCGTCGTTCGCTCGCTCGATGGCGGGGACGGCGTCCTCGCCGCCGCACAGCCGCCGCGCGAACGCGAGCAAGCCCTCGCCCGGAAGCGGCCGGGCCTCGAGGAAGAGCTCGGAGCCATCGGTCAGCACCGCGACCAGATCGTCCTTCGCGCCGGGGCTCGTCGGGCCGCCGGCGGGCGGAGGCAGGGCCTTGCGCACCGGCGCGGCCTCGAGCCCCGGAGCCAACGCCGTCGCTCCGGCGAGGACGCCGAGGAGCACAATTCTCCTTAGCCCATAGAGATTTACGGCCATTTTCCTGAGGGAGAAGTTTAACTTCTCCGACCTGCCGCCGCAACGTGGCCCCCGGTGGACCCGCACTCCACCGGCATCGGCGCCCCGGTTTGACACGGTCCTGCCGGCGCTCTACGCTGCCCGGACCCATGACCAGCGGACGCGACCCGACTCGGGTTTTCCAGGTGCTCCTCCGCCATCCGGCGATCCAGACGCTGGTAGCCGTCGCCCGGGAAACGGGCGGCGTCGAGTGCCACCTTGTGGGGGGCGTGCTGCGGGACCGCTTCCTGGGGCTTCCCGGCCGCGACCTGGACGCCGTCGTCGCCGACCGGGGAGCGGAGATCGCCAGCCGGCTGGCAGCGCGCCTTCCCGCCCGCCTGGTCCACCTCGGAGGCAAGGCTTTCGGCGCGTACCGCCTGCTCGGAGCGACCCCCGCCGGCCCGTACGTGCTGGACCTCTGGGACCGGCAGGGAGCTCCCCTTCTCCAGGACCTGGCCCGCCGTGACTTCACCGTCGACTCCTTCGCCCTCTCGGCCCCGGGCGGCGTGCTGGTCGACCCCCATCACGGCCTGGCGGACCTCCGCGCCCGGGTGCTCCGGGCCACGCGGCCCGAGAGCTTCACCGGGGACCCGTTGCGGGTGCTGCGGCTGGCCCGGCTCGTCGTCCAGCTGCCCGGCTTCACCGCCGATCCCGCGACCCTCGCCCTGGCCCGGTCGGCGGCGCCCGGGCTGACCGGCGTCGCCTCCGAGCGGGTTCGCGACGAGCTCGCCCTCCTGTTCGCGCAACCCGACGTGGCGCGGGGCATGGCCGTGGCCGGCGCCCTCGAGGTCTACCCCGGCCTGTGGCTGGGGCGACCCGGCGAGCCGTCGCCCGAGCCCGCCCCCGGGCAGGACAGATTGGGCCGCCTGTGCCATGAGCTGGGGCGCCTGGGTTGGGCGGCCCAGCGGCTTCGGGAGCTGACCGGCGGCTCCTTCGGCCTGGCGGTGGATCACCGGCTGGCCCGGGTGGCGCTCACCTTCGTCAATCTGCCGGAGGGCGCGGGGCGGGGCGCCACCCTCGAGCGGGTCGCCGAGGCGGGCTACCTCACCCGCCGCGATCGCCAGGCGGTGGCGCGGCTCCTGCCCTGGACCCGGCTGCCCACCGAGCCGCTCCGGCGGCGGCGCTTTCTCCATCGCCTGGGCGACCTCTGGCCCACGGTGGCCTGCTTCGCCGGCGTGCGCTCCGAGACGCGGGGCGAGGCCGAGAGCTGGCAGGCATCGGCCCTCGAGCTGGTCGGGCTCGTCCGGAGCGAGGGGCGGGCGATCGTCGACCCGCCCCAGCTCCTGGACGGGCGCGCGGTGGGAGAGATCCTGGGCGTGGCGCCCGGCCCGGCGATCGGCCAGGCCCTCGAGGCGCTACGCTGGGCTCAGGTGGACGGCGAGGTGAGGACGAAGGAAGAGGCCGAGAGGCTGGTAACCGGAATGCGGCAAGCCTCGTCGTCTTGAGCTACGTGAGCAAGGGCGGGGGCGTCCCCTTCCCCCCCGGGGGTGGGAAGGGGATCGCGGGGTTGCGGGGGGGATCCGGTCAACCGTCCCCTTCCCCCCCGGGGGTGGGACGGGGATCGAGGGGTTGCGGGGGGGCTCCGAAGGGTCTCTGCGTCGGAGCAGGCCCGGGCCGGAAAGGTCTCGCCACGAG
>CAZIIB010000342.1:0-4934 GCA_964539125.1 uncultured Thermoanaerobaculia bacterium
CTGGCCTCGAGAAGCAAGGGCCAGGAGGTGGAGCTGCCCCGGGGCGCCCGCCTGCAGCTCACCCTCAGCCAGCCGGTCGACGTCCAGGTCCGGGGCACGCCGCCACCTCGCTGAGGCCCCGGGTGCTGTAGCCTCGCGATCCCATGGCGAGGGACCGCACCCAGGCGCCTGAACAGGACCCGTGGCCGGGCGGTGGCGTCCCCTTCCGCGGGCACCGCGCAGCGCAGCGGCGTGGTCCGGGGAGGGAAGGGGACCGAGGGGTTGCGGGGGGGATCAAGGTCTTGGAGCTGTACTGCGGGATCGGCGGCTGCGCCGCCGCCGTGGCCTCCTCCGGTGCCCGGGTCGTGGCAGCCCTCGACATCCACCGCGCCGCCCTGGAGGTCTACCGGCGCAACTTCGACCATCCCGCCTCCGCGCGCACGCTCGAGGGGCTCGGCGCCGCCGAGCTCGCCTCCTTCCGCGCCGACCTCTGGTGGCTCTCGCCGCCGTGCCAGCCCTTCACCCGCCGGGGGCTCGGCCGGGACGCCGACGACCCGCGGGCCCGGAGCTTCCTCGCCCTCCTCGACCGACTCGCCGAGCTGGGCCCGGCGGCACCCTCGCGGCTGGCGCTCGAGAACGTGCCGGGGTTCGCCGGCTCCCGCTGCCACGCCCGCCTTCTCGAGGTCCTGGAGGCCGGCGGGTATCGGGTCCGCGAAAGGCTACTCTGCCCCACCGAGCTGAGCCTCCCCAACCGCCGCCGCCGCTACTATCTCGTGGCCCGTCGGGGCGAGGCCCCGGCGCCGTGGCCGGCCCCTTCGCCGGACGGGAGACCCCTCGCCGCCTTCCTCGACCCGGCCGCCGGCGGGACCGCCTCGGAGCTTCGCCTCGACCCGCGCCTTGCCGACCGCTACCGGCACGCCCTCGACGTGGTCGACCCGACCGACCCGAAGGCCGTCGCCGCCTGCTTCACCTCCGCCTACGGCCGCTCCCCGGTGCGAAGCGGCTCCTACCTGCCGGCCGAGGGCGGCGGGCTGCGGCGCTTTTCACCGTCGGAGATCCTGCGGCTCCTGGGCTTTCCCGAAGGCTTCTCGCTGCCGCCGGAGATGCCCCCCGAGCGCGCCTGGCCCCTGGTCGGAAACAGCCTCTCGGTCCCCGCGGTCCGATATGTCCTGAGCACCTTGTATCATCTCTCCGCATGATCCGTACCCTCACTCTCCAGGTCCCGGGCCCCGGGCTCCACGAGATCACCTCGCAGGTCGCCGAGGCGGTCTCGGAAGCCGGCGTGGGCGAGGGCCTGTGCACCCTCTTCCTGCGGCACACCTCGGCCAGCTTGACGATCCAGGAGAACGCCGACCCCTCGGCCCGCCGCGACCTCGAAGACTGGCTCGACCGCCTGGTACCCGAGGACGATCCCCACTACACCCACACGTCCGAGGGGCCGGACGACATGCCGTCCCACATCAAGGCGGCGCTCACCGCCACCACCCTCGGCATCCCGATCGTGGACGGTCGACTCGCCCTGGGGACCTGGCAGGGCATCTTTCTCTGGGAGCACCGCCGCAGCCGCCACCGCCGGGAGCTCGTCCTCCACGTGACCGGATGATCGGGCCGTCCTCGCGCCTGCGCTTCCGGTTGCGCAACCCGCCCCTGGCATGGCACATTGACGGAGTCGTCGTAGCGCCGGGGCCACCTCTCCGGGTAGGCGCTCCCTGCCCCGGTAGAGGTGGCGTGGGACGCCGGCCTGTGAGAAACCCTCGGGCAGCATTGGATGGCCCGGCGGGCGCCGCGCGATCAGACCAACGCGTCCGGACCCGGCCGGAGACAAACCGCGACTGCACGAACCGGCCGACCGGACCGGCCGGAGAAGGGATGGCCCATGGCCGAAACGGAAGTGAGCCGGCGACGGTTCGTCAACTGGTTCCTGGGAACCTCGATCGGAGCCTTGGCGGTGGCGATCGTCTACCCTGTGATCCGTTTCCTCAGCCCACCGGAGATCGCCGAGGCCTCGGCCAACCAGGTCGAGGCAGGCCTGGTCAACGATCCGGACTTCGTCGACAAGGGGTTCAAGATCATCTCCCTGGGCGTCGAGCCGGTGATCGTCATCCGGGTCGGCCAGCAGGACTTCCGCGCCTTCTCGGCGACCTGCACCCATTTGTCGTGCATCGTCGAGTACGAGAAGCCCAAGAAGATCATCTACTGCAACTGCCACGGCGGTGAGTACAACTTGAGCGGCAAGGTGATCGCGGGACCGCCGCCCAAGCCGCTCGCCGAGTACAAGGTCCACCTGGTCTCGAAGGCTCCGTCGCAGCCAGAGACCGTCGTCGTCTCCAAGGCCTGATCCCATGAGCTCACGACGAGAGGCCCTCCAACGCTGGCTCGACGACCGGCTCCACCTCCATCAGGTCCGGGAGCTCGCCGCCCACAAGACGGTGCCGGTCCACCGTTTCTCGGTCATTTACTACTTCGGTGGCATGACCCTGTTCTTCTTCCTGGTCCAGGTCTCGACCGGCATCCTGCTGATGCTCTACTACCGGCCCTCGGCCGAGAACGCCTTCGAGTCGGTGCAGTTCCTGATGACCAGCGTGCCGTTCGGCTGGTTGATCCGGTCGATTCACTCCTGGTCGGCGAACCTGATGATCCTCACCGCCTTCGTCCACCTGGCGACGGTGTTCTTCGCCAAGGCCTATCGGCCGCCACGCGAGGCGACCTGGGTCACCGGCTGCGTCGCCCTGTTCCTGGCCCTCGCCTTCGGCTTCTCCGGCTATCTGCTCCCCTGGAACCAGCTCTCCTTCTTCGCCACCAAGGTGGGCACCGAGATCGCCGGGGTGGTCCCGGGCATCGGTCCGTGGATGCTGCGCTTCCTGCGCGGTGGCGACCGGGTGACCGGGGCGACGCTGTCGCGCTTCTACGGCTGGCACGTCGCGATCCTGCCGGCCATCACCACCATCGTCCTGGGCCTGCACGTGCTCCTCGTCCAGCTCCACGGCATGAGCGTGCCCCCGACCCTCGAGGAAGAGGCGAAGCGCCGGCGGCCGATGAGGTTCCTGCCCCACTACGCCCTGCGCGACCTGTTCGGCTGGCTCCTCGCGCTGGGGGTGCTCGCGGCGCTCGCCGCCCTGTTCCCCTGGGAGCTCGGTGAGAAGGCCAATCCCTTCGCTCCGGCCTACGCCGACATCAAGCCGGAGTGGTACTTCATGTTCATGTTCCAGACCCTGAAGAAGGTGCCCGGAGGTCAGTTCCTCGGCATCGAATACGAGGTCTTTCCGATCCTGCTGTTCGGCCTCGCCGGCCTGGTGCTGCTCCTCGTGCCCTTCCTCGACCGCAACGTGACGCGCAAGGGACGAAGCCGAGGCTTCACCGCCGCCGGCGTGCTGGTGCTGATCTACATGGTGGGGATGACCGCCTGGGGCTACCGCTCCTTGACGCCGGTCTGGGTGGTCGTGACCACGCTCGCTTTGATCGGCCTGTTCGCCTTCGTCGTCCGACACCGAGAGGTCGTGGAACGGGAGGAGCGTCCGTGATGCGCCGCACGTCGATGATTCGCCTCGCCCTCGCCGTCCTGCTCGCCGCGACCGGAGGTGCGGTCCGAGCCCAGGGCCAGGATCCGGCTCAGGCCCAAGCTCCGAGTCCGTCCCAGGACGCCCAGGCTGCCAAGACCTCCTGCACCATCTGCCACGGCAGCACCGACTGGTTCGACCAGGACACGGTGCACAAGATCGTCGACGGCTTCGCCGGCGGCGTCCACGCCGCGGCGGGTCTCACCTGCACGGACTGCCACGGCGGCAACCCGGATCCCGCGCTCGGCCGGGACCTCGACGCCGCCATGGATGCACACTTCGGCCCCACGCCGTTCATCGGGGCGCCCGACAAGGCCCAGGTTCCGGCCTTCTGCGGCCGCTGCCACTCCGACCCGACGTACATGCGTCGCTACAAGCCCGACGCCCGGGTCGATCAGCAGCGCGAGTACGCCACCAGCCAGCACGGTCACCTTCTCGCCAAGGGGGATACCAAGGTCGCCACGTGCGTCGACTGTCACGGGGTCCACGGCATCCTGGGGCCCGACAATCCCGACTCGCCGGTCTATCCGAAGAACGTCGCCCTCACGTGCAAGAAGTGCCACGGCGACCCCAAGTACATGGCCGGCTACAAGACGGACGACGGCCGTCCGCTGCCGGTCAATCAATACGCCCTCTGGAGCCGGAGCGTTCACGCCGCGGCGATGTTCCAGAAGGAGGACCTCTCGGCTCCTACGTGCAACGACTGCCACGGCAACCACGGTGCCACCCCGCCGGGGCTCGACTCGATCACCTACGTCTGCGGCCAGTGTCACGGCCGGGAGGCGGACCTGTTCCGCAAGAGCGCCAAGCACGCGGACTTCCAGCAGCACAACGAGCTGATCGCGGGGCTCGGGCCCGACGCCTGCGCCAACTGCCACGAGCCCCCCGAGCCCCAGGCGAAGCTCACCGACTTCCGCTCGTTCTCCGAGTGCATCACCTGCCACGGTAATCACGCCGTCATCCGGCCGACGATCGCCATGCTGGCTCCTCTGCCGAAGGTCCCGTGCGCCTTCTGCCACGAAGGCACCGGGCCGCTGGCCGACGGCCAGGCGACGCCCGAGGGGCCGGCGTCTGCGAATCCTCTGACCGCTTCGGTCCCGCAGGAGCCCGAGAAGGTGCGCCAGCACTACGAGGCGACACGCGACGGGCTCCTTGCCGAGGCGAAGACCAAGAACCTCGAGGGGACGGCCCTGTTCGACTGGATGGTCGACCAGGCCCTCGGCTTGCCGTTCCACAACTTGCCTCCGAGCGAGGCACAGGCGAAGGCGGAGGAAAGCGGTGCCCAGGGGATCCGCCTGGGCGGCGAGGTGGTGGGCAAGACCTTGCGTCCGGAGTTCAAGCGCCTGTTCGAGAAGTTCCGGATCGGCAAGACCTATTTCACCTACGAGGACCCGAAGA
>CAZIIB010000343.1:0-4931 GCA_964539125.1 uncultured Thermoanaerobaculia bacterium
CGCGAAGCGGGTGCGCCAGGGGGCGGCGGGAAGCTCCAGCACGGCCCCGGATTGTCCCACGGCCGAGTGGGCCGAGCGGATAGACTTCGTTGCTCATGAAGATCATCTCGGTCAACGTCGGCCGTCCGCGCGAGGTCCCCTGGAAGGGGAAGACCGTTCGCACCTCCATCTTCAAGACGCCGGTCGCCGGCGCCGTGCGGGTGGGGCGCTTGAATCTCGAAGGCGACGAGCAGTCCGACCTGTCGGTCCACGGCGGCCCCGACAAGGCGGTCTACGCCTACCCGGCCGAGCACTACGCCTTCTGGCGCGCTGAGCTCCCGGACGCCGAGCTGCCCTGGGGCGCCTTCGGGGAGAACCTGACCACCGAAGGCCTCTCCGAGGCCGAGCTCCGGATCGGCGACCGTCTGCGCGCCGGATCGGCCGAGCTCGTCGTCACGCAGCCCCGCATGCCGTGCTACAAGCTGGGCCTGCGCTTCGGCTCGGACGCCATGGTCCAGCGCTTCCTCGACAGCCGGCGCTCCGGGTTCTACTTCGCGGTCCTCACCGAGGGTCAGGTCGAGGCGGGGGATCCCATCGAGGTGACGGCGCGGGCCGGGGAGAGCCTGACCGTGACCGAGATCGTGAACCTGTACGTCGACAAGGCGCCTGCGCCGGAGCGCCTTCGCCGGGCGGCCGCCCTTCCCCACCTGCCCGAAGGGTGGCGGGACCACTTTCGCCGGCGCCTCGGCTGAGCTCCCCGCCCGGAGCGGCGGGGCGGACGCCGCCTGCCCCGACACTGCGTTTCTACCCGGACGGGTGGGGCAAGGCGCTCGATCAGTCGATATCTTGCGCACAGAGGGGCCGCCATCGCGGTGCACCGGGAGCGTGGTCATTCCCACCCGGTCCGTGCGGCGGAACGAGCGAGGACGGAGGCGACGACTGCGACGAGCACCGGCCTCCCCTCATGGACCACGAAGGGAGAGTCAACATGAAGAAGCTACTGAGCCTGCTGGCCATCATCGCCTTCGCCCTGGCCGCGACCTACGCCATGGCCGCCCAGACGCCGCCGGAGACGGTCACCATCAAGGCCGCCCAGGCCAAGAAGGGCCCGGTCGAGTTCCCCCACGCCAAGCACATGAAGCTGGTGGACAAGTGCACGGTGTGCCACCACACCAACGAGGGGCTGACCGCGGACCACGTCGAGGGCGTCAAGGCCTGCTCCGAGTGCCATCTCGACCCCGCGGAAGCCACCACCCCGAGCATGCGCCAGATGAGCATGAAGAAGAACCCCTTCCACGAGCTCTGCATCACCTGCCACAAGGAGCAGACGAAGGGCCCCACGAAGTGCGCCGACTGCCACAAGTAGCCGGCTGAATCTCGTCTCGCAAGCCATTACGCCCCGGCGGTCCGCCATCCGGCCGCCGGGGCGTAATGTTTCAGCTCAGGTCGTAGCGCTTGAGCTTGTCGTAGAGGGTCCTGACGCCGATCCCGAGGTCTTCGGCGGCCCGCCGGCGGTGGCCACCGTGGCGCTCCAGCGCGCGCTCGATCGCCCGGCGCTCCAGGGCCTCGAGGGTCTGCGGGCCGGGACCGGCCGCGGGCTCGGCCTGCGCGGCGGAGGCGGCGCCCGGGCGCGCCCAGGCGCGCACCAGCTCGGCCGAGATCGGATCGTCCCCAGCCAGGATCGCGGCCCGCTCCAGGGCGTTGGCGAGCTCGCGGATGTTGCCCGGCCAGGGGGCGGCCTCGATCGCCGCCTCGGCCCCGGGAGCGAGGCGCGGGGTGGGGCGGCCGAGGTCCCGACCGATCCGCTCGAGCAGATGGCGGGCCAGGGCCAAGATGTCCTCGCGGCGCTCGCGCAGGGGCGGCATCCGCACCGGAAAGACCGCCAGCCGGTGGTAGAGGTCGTCCCGGAACGCGCCGGAGGCGAGGCGCTCCTCGAGGTCGCGGTTGGTGGCCGCCATCCAGCGCACGTCCGCCTCCAGGGTGCGCGAGCCGCCGACCCGCTCGAAGCGCTTGGTCTCGATCACCCGCAGGAGCTTCGCCTGGAGCTCGGGGCGGAGCTCGGCGATCTCGTCCAGGAAGACGGTGCCGCCGGCGGCCAGCTCCAGGCGGCCGCGGCGCCGGGCCGTCGCCCCGGTGAAGGCCCCCTTCTCGTGGCCGAAAAGCTCGCTCTCGAGGAGGGTCTCGGCGACCGCCGCGCAGTTCAGGGCCACGAACGGCCCGCCCCGGCGACGGCTCCAGCGGTGGACCGCCCGCGCCGCCACCTCCTTGCCGGTGCCGCTCTCGCCCAGCAGCAGCACCGTCGCCTGGGTCGGCGCCACCTTCTCGAGGGCCGCCACCACCGGCGCCATGGCCGGCGCGCCATAGCTGAGCGGTGGCGCCTCGCGCTCCTCGGCCGCGGAGCGCTCCCGGAGCGAGCGGAGCTCGAAACGCTCGGCCGCCCGGGCGGCCAGCAGACGGAGCTCGTCCGGGCCGGAGAGGGGCTTTTGCAGGTAGTCGAGGGCGCCCAGCTTCATGGCCTCGACCGCCCCGTCCACCGAGCCATGGGCGGTGAGGACCAGCACCTCGGTCTCCGGCTGCTCGGCGCGCACCTTGCGGAGCAGGGCCATGCCGCCCATCCCCGGCATCTTGAGGTCGGTGATGAGCAGGTGGAAGCTCCGGCGGTCCAGCCAGCGCGCCGCCTCGTCGCCGTCGGCCGCCTGGATCACCCGGTGCCCCTCGGTCTCGAGCGCCTCGGCGACGAAGCTCCGCACGCCCTCTTCGTCATCGGCGACCAGGATCGTTGCCATGTGCTGCGAGCCCCTTGCCTCACCCCGACGGGATGGTCACCCGGAAGACGGTGCCGCCCTCCGGGTGGTTCTCGGGGGTGAGCGTACCGCCGTGGAGGGCGACGATGCGCCGCGCGACCGCGAGACCCAGGCCGGTGCCGCGCAGACGCGTGGTGTAGAAGGGCTCGAAGATCCGCTCCCGCTCGCCCTCGGGGATGCCCGGGCCCCGGTCCCGGATCTCGAAGACCAGGGCGCCCGCCTCCTCCGCCGCCCGAGCCGCCGCCGGCTCGCCGTCGGGTGAGGCCTGGAGGGCGTTGCGGAGCAGGTTGGTCAGGACCTGCTGCATCAGACCGGGGTCGAGGGACCAGCGCGCCGGCGCCTCCCCCGCCTCGATCTCCACCCGCCCGGGACCCACCTCGCCGGCGGCCGCCTCGAGCACCTCCCGGGGGTCGACCGGCCGGCGCTCGATCTGCTTCGAGCGCACGAAGCCGAGGAGATCCGCGGTCAGCTCCTCCAGGCGCACCGCCTCGCGCACCACCCGCTCCGCCTTCCGCCGCTCGGCCGAGCCGGGGCCCAGGCGCTCGGCCAGGAGCTGCGCGTGTCCCTTCATCGAGGTCAGGGGGTTGCGGATCTCGTGGGCCAGGACCGCCGCCATCTCGCCCAGTGACGCGAGGCGGCGGTCGCGCTCCATGGCCTCCTTCATCCGCTCCTCGCGCAGGCTGAAGCGCCACAGCCCGACCGCGAAGAGGATCAGCGCCAGCGACGCCGCCCCGCCGATCCCCAGGCTGGTGAGCGCCCTGCGCTCGAGCTCCCGGGTGCGCACCGGCTCGAACTCGGCGAGCAGGGGATGGCGCGAGGTCAGCGCCCCGCCTGGGTGCTCCGGGCCGCCCCGGGTCACCCGCATCCGGACGCCCAGGTCCACCGGGTCGTCGGCGCTCGAGGTCATGAGGGCCCGGCGCAGCGCCTCGGGGCCGCGGGCCACGCACTCGCCCACCACCGCGCTCGGCCGCGCCTGGCGGTCGAAGACCGCGATACAGCGCAGGCCCTCGTCCCGGCGCTCGGCGAGGAAGCTCGCGAGGAACGCCGGATCGGTTCCCGAGCTCGGCGAGCGCCGGATGGCGTCGAGGAGGGCGTCGCCTTCGCCGCGGGCGAGGCTCTCGAGGACGTTCGAGACCGAGAGATAGGAGACGAGGACGGTGCCGATGAGCGCCGCGCTCATCGCCAGCGGCACGAGGATCAGTGCGCTTCGGGCTCGCTGCATGGAGTGGGTCCCCGCGGCCGATGCTACCTTGGGCGCATCGGCGTCACGCGCTCGCGGCCTCTTCCTCCCGGGGCGTCTCCCGGCGCGCCCGGGAGAGCCAGCGGCTCGCCCGCGCCCGGGCCACCAGCCCGGTGGCGCTGATGTAGGCCACGGGGATCAGCACCAGGGTCACCAGGGTCGAGGCGACCAGGCCGCCGATCACCACCCGCGCCAGGGCCGCCTGGATCTCGGCGCCGGCCCCCAGGCCCAGGGCCAGGGGCAGGAGGCCGAGCACCGTGGTGCTGGCGGTCATCAGGATCGGCCGCAGGCGCAGGCGCCCCGCCTCGATCACCGCCTCGGCCGCCCCCATGTGGCGCTCGCGCCGGAGCAGGTTGATGGCGTCGACCAGCACGATGGCGTTGTTGACCACGATGCCGATGAGCATCACCAGGCCCATGACGCTCTGGATGTTCAGGGTCGTGCCGGTCAGCAGCAGGGTGGGCACGACGCCGATCAGCGCCACCGGCACGGCGGCCATCACCACCAGGGGGTCGAGGAAGCGCTCGAACTGGCCGGCCATGAGCATGTAGACCAGGGCGAGGGCCATGACGATGGCGATGAGGAAGTCCCGCCGCGCCTTCTGTTGCTCCTCGTAGGCGCCGCCGAACACGATCGAGAAGCCCTGGGGGAGCGAGAGGTCGGCGATCGAGGAGCGCACCCGGTCGACCGCATCGCCGAGCGCCACGCCCTGCTCGAGGTTGGCCGTCACGTAGGTCACGCGCTGGCCGTCGACCCGGTGGATCTCGGTCGGCCCGCGGGCCCGGCGCCGCTCGACCAGGGTCGAGAGCGGCACCACCCGGCCGGCGGGGGTGCGCAGGGGGACCGCCTCCAGGTCCTGGGCCGAGAGGCGATCCCCGGGCGCCAGGCGCACGCGGATGGGGAACTCG
>CAZIIB010000344.1:0-1925 GCA_964539125.1 uncultured Thermoanaerobaculia bacterium
CTCACGAAGCCCATGGATTTTCAGACGCCTCGTCGGTTTGAGGCGAAGCTTCACTGGGAGTCTCTCCCTTCCCCACGACCCGCGCCGGACAGGCCTCGCGCAGAGACGCAGAGACGCAGAGACGAGCGATCAGTAGGCGGGACCAGGGAGAACCGCGTCGGCGGCGACGTCGATGATCCTGGTCGTCGTGGAGCTCGAGTCGGCCCAGGAGCCTTCGCGCAGTACACTCCCCGCACCATGGGACGACTCAGAGCTTTGCGGATCGCCGCTTCGGCGGCCCTCTTCTTGCTCCTGCCCGCGGCGGCCGCCGCCTGGGGGCCGACCGGCCACCGGGTGGTCGGCCAGATCGCCGAGAACCACCTCTCGTCCGCCGCCCGGTACGGGGTCGAGTGCCTGATCGGGCCCGAGGGCCTGGCCGAAGCCTCCACCTGGGCCGACGAGATCCGCTCGGATCCGGCCTGGGACAAAGCCACCCCGTGGCACTACATCTCCATCGACGACGGCGAGACCCTCGAGACCACGGAACGCTCGCCGCACGGCGACGTGCTCTGGGCGATCCATCACTTCTCCGACGTGCTGCGCTCGCCCGACGCCTCGCGCCGGAACAAGGCGGACGCGTTGAAGCTCCTGGTCCACTTCGTCGGCGACGTCCACCAGCCGCTCCACGTCGAGCGGCGGGGCGACGGGGGCGGCAACGGCGTGCGGGTCACCTGGTTCGGCGAGCCCACGAGCCTCCACCACCTCTGGGACACGGGTCTGATCGAGCACGAGAAGCTCAGCTTCACCGAGATCGCCCGCTTCCTCGACCATCCGACGAGCGAGCAGGTCGCCGCCTGGCAGGCCTCGACCCCCGAGGACTGGGTGCGGGAGTCCCTCGCGCTGCGCGCTCAGGTCTACGACATCGGCGACGGCGATCTCGGCTACGCCTACGCCTACCGCGAGCTTCCCCTCGTCAAGAAGCGCCTGCTCCAGGCCGGCGTCCGCCTCGCCGGCCTGCTGGACCGGATCTTCGCCCCGAAGGGCGAGAGCCCAAGCCCCCGGTAGGACGAGGAACGCGCACGGGTGAGGGCGTCCCCTTCCCCCCCGCGGGGAGGGAAGGGGTTCGAGGGGTTGCGGCGGGCACCTACTCGGGCTTGAAGAAGACCGTCAGCTTCACCCGCCGCGCCTCGTCCCCGGCGCCGTTCTGGTACGCGCTCGCCACCACCATCCCCTCCCCGCCCTTCTCCAGGAACGGGTTGCCCACCCAGTGTCCTCCCCGCCCGCCCGGGCACTCCTTGTCCGGCAGGCACGGCACCCACCCTTCCCCGGCGGTCGCCTCGTACTGGTAGCCGATGAACCGCGCTCCCGCGGGCAGGTGCACGGCCATCAGGCGGCAGGCGGAGTCACCCACCAGGTAGGGCGCCAGGGCCCGGACCACGTTCGCGCCGGCGGCACCCAGAGCCGGCACCGCGCTCGCCGCGTCGACCTCGGCCAGGGGCCCGGAGTAGGCTGCGAGGCCGGCGCCGTCGAGCGCCGCCGCGGCGGTCTTCACGCGCTCACCGAGGTCGTCCGGACAGGCGTCGCCGGTGGAACCGGCGACCCCGGGGGCCGAGACCGCCCACTCTCCCGGCTGGCACTCGGGGCAGGTGCCGTCGCGGAAGGACCGAACGTAGGCGGCCGCCGACCACGCCGCGGGGGCCGGGGTCGAGGCTGGAACCGGGGCCGGAATTGGGGCCGGAGCGGGGGCCGGGGTCGGCGCCGGAGCCGGAGCGGGAGCCGGCGGCGGAGGTGACGGAGGCTCCGGCGCGGCCTGCGGCGCCGTCCGCGGCGCCGGGGCGGGAGCCGGCGCAGGCTGCGGCTCGGGGGCGGCCGCCGGAGGCGGCCCCGGAGCTGGAACCGGCGCGGGAGCTGGAACCGGCGCGGGCTTCGGCTCCGGACGGGGCCTG
>CAZIIB010000344.1:1935-4906 GCA_964539125.1 uncultured Thermoanaerobaculia bacterium
GGTGGCGCCCCGGGCGGTGCAACGGGGGGGGTCGCGGCACCCGGCGGGGGGTTGGGCCCCGGCGGGGCCCGGGGGGGGGGGGGGGGGGGGGGAGCCGGACGGCGAGCGGGACCCGCTCCCGACACCTCGAAGTACCGCACTCGCAACGACTGGAGCGAGTCTCCGGTCTTGACCTGGGTGGCGCTCAGCTCGCGGACGCGCCGGCCCTCGCGGACCTCGAGGTTGGCCACGTACGACAGGAAGTCCGGGTGGCGCACCTGGAGGAGCCACCGGCCTTCGGCGAGGCCGCGGACCTCCGCCCGGCCGTCGGCGCCGGTTCGTACCACGCCGGGGCCGCCGCCCTCCTCGGTCGCCGTGTACGAGAGCTCCACCTCGGCGCCCTCGACCGGCCGTCCGCCCCGGTCGCTCACCTCGACCCCCCCCCCCCCCCGACCAGCCCAGGACAGCCCAGCCGCCGCCGTCGCCCACCGGCCCCCGAGCCACCCCGCGGAGATCGTGATCGCCACGTTCCACCTGACCATGAGGCCCCCTTGCCGTTTCGGTTCGCCCAAAGACTACCCGATTCGCCGCTCGGCGTTGACCGGGGAAGCCGGATCCGGGCGCTGCCTGTCGAGTCGGGGGCCGGCCGCGGCGAGGCGCGGACGGGCGGAGATGGAGCCGGGAAGAGCTACCGCCGCAGGTCATCGAGGCGCCGCTGGTACTCCTCGCGGTCGAGCTCGCCCCGCGCATAGCGCCGCTTCAGAATCTCCTCCGGCGAGTCGTCGCGCTCCGGCTGGGCCGAGCTCACCCCGGAGCGCGCCGCCCAGACGGCGAGCGAGACGATGGCGACGAGTATCGCCAACCACCCGATCCACGTCCAGACCATGTGCGCTCCGGAGAACCAGCCCATCGCCATGCCCGGCGGCCTTCCACCAGAATAGAAAAAATGCCTGCGGGGCCCTCCGGCGCGGTGGTCTGCCATCGCCGCCCCCGCAGGCAGTGCGTTGGAGACGCTGCTGGGTGGGGGCTCCTCCCCTGGCGTTTGTCCCCCACCCAGCAGCAAACTCCCGAACCTGTCGAACGCAAGCTTAGAGCTTGGCGCCCGGAGCGGAAACGCCCCTCCGGGTGGTTTTTTGGGCCCACCCGACGGGGTGGGCGGACCGTGCGGTATGCTCCCGCGAATCGTGTCCTCCGAGCTCGAGGCACCGCTCCCGGCAGAGGGTCGGCTGGGGCGGGCGGAGCCCTCCGCTCCGGCCGGCAAATGGACCCAGGTGTCGCTCCTCGCCCTGGCGGAGACGCTGGCCATGGGCCTCTGGTTCTCGGCCTCGGCGGTGGTGCCCCAGCTCCACGCGGCCTGGAACCTGTCGACCGCGGGCCAGGCCTGGATGATCATGAGCGTCCAGCTCGGGTTCGTGGCCGGCGCCCTGGCGAGCGCGTTGCTCAACCTCGCCGACCGCGTGTCGGCGCGCAAGCTCTTCGCGGCGAGCGCCCTCGTCGGGGCCCTGGCCAACGCCGCGATCCCGGCCCTCGCCACGACCGGCGCGGTGCCGACCCCCTCCCTGCCGGCCCTCGCCCTGGCTCTGCGCTTCGTCACGGGAATCGCCCTGGCCGGCGTCTACCCGCCCGGCATGAAGCTGGTCGCCTCCTGGTGTCGGGAGGACCGGGGACTGGGGATCGGCATCCTCGTGGGCGCCCTCACCCTCGGCTCGGCGGGGCCGCACCTGCTCAACGCGCTGCCGATCTTCGGCGCCGGCGGCATGCCGCCCTGGCCACGGGTGCTCTACGCGGCCTCGGTCCTCGCCCTGGCCTCCTCGGTCCTGGCGGCCCTGGTGCTGCGCGCGGGCCCCTTCCTGCCGAAGAGCGCGCCCTTCGACTGGCGCTTCGCCGGCCGCGCGCTGGCCCATCGGCCGACCCGCCTGGCGCACTTCGGGTACCTCGGGCACATGTGGGAGCTCTACGCCATGTGGGCCTGGGTGCCGGTGCTGCTTCTCGAGTCCTACCGGCGGGCCGGGTGGAGCGTGGCCGGCGCCCGCCTGGCGGGCTTCGGGGTGATCGCCATCGGTGCCGCCGGCTGCGTCACCGCCGGGCGCTGGGCGGACCGCCTGGTGCGCACGCGCGTGACCTCCTGGAGCCGGGCGGTCTCGGGCGCCTGCGCGGCGACCGCGGGCCTCGCGTTCGACGCTCCGGGAGTGCTGACCGCCCTGTGCCTCCTCTGGGGGTTCGCGGTGGTGGCCGACAGCGCCCAGTTCAGCGCCGCCATCTCCGAGCTCACCGACCGGCGCTACGTCGGCACGGCGCTGACCGTCCAGACCAGCCTGGGGTTTCTGCTCACGCTCTTCACGCTCCGCCTGGTGCCCGCGCTCCTGGGCGCCCTCGGCTGGCGCTGGGTGTTCGCGGTGCTGGTGGTGGGGCCGGTGGCCGGGATCGTCGCCATGCAGACGCTGCGGCGGTTGCCGGAAGCCGAGCGAATGGCCTCCGGCAACCGATAGGTCACCCCCGCAGCCCCTCGATCCCCTCCCCACCCTCCGTCTCAGGGCGTTACCTGGAGCACTAGCCGGCGGCGTGGTGGGACTTGTAGTCCTTGACCAGCTTCTCCACGACGCTCGGGTCGGCCAGGGTCGTGACGTCGCCGAGATCCTCGAACTCCCCCTGGGCGATCTGGCGCAGGATGCGGCGCATGATCTTGCCCGACCGGGTCTTGGGCAGGCCGGTGACGATCTGGATCTCGTCCGGCGAGGCGATGGGCCCGATGACGTGGCGCACCTGCTCCTTCAGGGCGCCGACCAGCTCCTCGGGGTTCGTGTCCCGGAACTCGGGCACGATGTCCACGTAGGCGAAGATCCCGGTGCCCTTGATCTCGTGGGGATAGCCCACCACCGCCGCCTCGGCCACCGCCTCGTGGGCCACCAGCGCACTCTCGATCTCCGCCGTGCCCAGTCGGTGACCGGCGACGTTGAGCACGTCGTCGACGCGGCCAAGGATCATGAAGTTG
>CAZIIB010000345.1:0-4900 GCA_964539125.1 uncultured Thermoanaerobaculia bacterium
CTGCGCGAAAGACAAGGGATTCGTGAATCAGACCACTAGACCGGCTCCGCCTGAACCTTCGAGCCGTCTGGTTCGCCCGCGGCCTCGCAGTTCGAGGGCCCTCCCGCGGTGGCCTGGCGAGGCTACGTCCACCCGATCGGCTTCTCCAGACCGGTAGATCTCTCGGTCCCGGCCGTTAGTTGTGCTTGGTGGTCTCGCGAATGCGCTTGCGCCGGGAGCGCCAGCGGGCGGCCAGGGCAAAGCCGGTGGACCCGGCGACCAGGGCCAACAGGGCGTAGCGGGCCTTGGGCAGGATGCCCGTTTCCCGCACGATCGACTCCCGGAGCTCGGCGAGCCGGCGTTCCACCTCCCGGCGGCTCTCCGTCACCGCCTGGGCGATCCGTTCCTCGTCTCGGCTCATCGACCCTCTCCCTTTCCGTCCCCATGGTCTTCGCGGCCGCCGCTCTCGACCTCGCGGCGGGGCCTGGCGGGCTCGAGCAGCCGGCTCTGCCACCAGTCGAGGTGATCGTCGAGCCGATGGCGGGCCGTCGTCAGGGGGTTCTCGAGCTTCTTGAGCTTGCTCATGGCGGCGAAGGCGAGGCCCGCGGCGACCGCCGCGAACACCGCCGTGACGATCAGCGACGCGGCCCAGAGAGGCAGCCAGAGGGCCAGGAGCTGGATCAGGAAGTAGGTCGCCACCCCCAGCGTCCAGAAGCCGAGCGCGCCGGCGGCGGCGAGCAGGGCGACGCCCACGGCCGCGTTCTTGCCCGAGCGGGCCAGGTCGCGCTCCAGTGCCGTGAGCTCGGCCTTGAGCAGCGACAGGACGGCGGCTCCCAGGGCCCGAAACGTCTCACCCCAGCTCTGTCTCATGACGCCCTCCTCTCCTCTCCCCCACTCCAACCTACTGTGAGCCCACGAAGACCGACCGGGTCACGAAGGAGTTGTTGGCGGCGATCTCGTCCCGCAATCCGACCGCGATCCGTTGCTCTCCACTGCGCAAGAGCAAGTTGAAGGTGTAGACGAAGGCCTTCTTGCGGGCCGCCTCGATCTCGTCGGCCGGCACCGAGATCGGCAGCTGCGTGTTCTGGACGTCGGAGACCCCGCCGTGCTCGTCGAGGGCCGCCAGGTAGAGCTTGGCGTTGGCCGCGTAGTCCTTGCCCCGGGGCACCAGCGTCAGCGACCTGAGGGGTACCCGGACCTTGACCGGGACCACGTAGTTGCCGTCGTCGCGGCGCGTGCCGGGCTCGAACGACAGATCCACGTCCAGCGGGTTGCTGGAGTAAGGGAAGCGCAGGGCGGCGAGGACCCCATCGTTCATCTGGACCGACGGGGTCTTGTCCCGGTAGCCGGTCCGGTGCCTCACCCGCCAGCCGTGGTGGTTCCCCTTCAGCTTGACCGTGATCTCGTAGTAGCGACCGTCGCCGCTGTGCGCGGGCGAGTACCCCAGCGAGTAATAGGTCCGGAAGTCCTTGGCGATGTCGGAGAGCGCATTGCCCACCCGGTTCTGGTTGATCACCGCCTTGCCGCCGGTCTTCTCCGCCAGGAACTGGAGGGTGCTCTGGACGTTCTGGCGGTTGATCGAGTCGACGAACGTCTGGCTCCCGGCCTGGCCTCGCCCGAAGGTCTCCACCGAGGTCGACGCCGAGGCTCGCACCCCGCCGGCGTCGATGGTGTAGAAGCTCACCCGGTTGGCGTTGGCGTTGGCCGCGAGCTCCTTGAACTGGTCCGAGGTGTCGTAGCTGTAGAGCGCCGTCATGGCCCCCGAGTTCCGGAACTTCTGGTCGACGGCGTAGAAGATGTCTTCGCCGGCGATCATGGGCAGGCCGTCGCTCACATAGAGCACCGCCTTGCGGCCCGGGAGACCTGCCAGCGAGTTGATGATGTCGCGCAAGGCGTCGATCGAGTACTCGAGGTCGTTCCTCAGGCTTCCGGCGTACGTTTCGGCGTAGCTCAGCGCCTCGCCGCCCGACTGGGAGTCCTCGATCCGCTGGAGGACGTCGCGGCGGTCGCTGTCGGTGTGAACGGCTTCACCGCTCAGCTTGTCGACCTTGAGCAGGGCCTCGACCACGGACTCCGGGTCCGAGGTGAACGACTCGCGCACGTGGAGCGAGCGGTCGTAGGTGACCAGCATCACCCGGTCCTTGGTGGTGAGCTTCTGGCGCAGGAAGCTGCGGACGTCCTGGAGCACGCGGCGCCGGTTGTGGGGGTGGATGTTGGTGTTGTCCACGTAGACCACCAGGCTCAGCCGCTGGTCCTCGGAAGGCTGGTCGGAGGACGGCGGCTCCGCCGGCAGCGGCTCGCCGGCCGCCGGGGTCTCGGGGGTCGCCTCGGGAGCGACCGCCTCGGACTTCACGACCCGGCTGTCCTTCACGGCGTAGAAATTGGAGATCTTCATCGGCTCGCCGTTCTCGAACACCTCGAAGTCGTCGGCGGTCAGCCCCGGAATCGGGTTGCCCTCCTTGTCGGTCACGTAGACGTCGACGTTGACGACGTTGACCTCGAGGCTCTCGACGAAGACGCCCTGCTCCTCGTCGGCCTTGGCGCCCGCCGCTTCGGGTTGGCCGGGCTTGGCCTGATCGTCCGCGGCACGGCCAGCCGCGGGGACGACGAGGGCGGCTCCCAGGAGGAGGGCGAAGGCGAGGTGTCGGCGGAGTCGATCGATCATGGGCGAGTCACTCGGAACGGATGATTATAGTGGACGCACGGGGCTCTCGACGGCGGCCAGCCGGCGGCTCAGGTGGCCGACGACCTTTTTGCCGTGATCGCGCGAATTCTCGATGAAGAGCCGGTTGGTGAACCGGCCCGCCTGCAACGTCCCGGCGATGTAGAGGCCCGGGACGTTCGACTCGCAGGTCTCCGGATCGAAGGCCGGGATCAGCGTCTCCGGATCGACCTCGATCCCCGCGTCGCGCTGGAGGGCCGAGTCCGGAAGGTAGCCGATGAGCACGTAGGCGGCGTCGGCGCCGATCAGCTCCGGACCGCCCGGACCCTCGATCCGGACGCCGCGCTCCTCCCGCCCCGGGCCGTCCTCGAAAGCCACCACCCGGCTCTCGAAGCGGGCCGCGATCGAGCCTTCCGCGATCCGGTTCTCGATGTCGGGCCGGAGCCAGTACTTGACGCTCTCCTTGAGCTCGGCGCGGCGGTGGACCAGGGTCACCCGGGCGTCGTTGCGCCACAGGTCGAGGGCGGTCTTGGCCGCCGAGTTGCCGCCGCCCACGACCACGACCCGGTCCTCGAAGTGGGCATAGGGCTCGGTGTAGCGACTCGCTACCCAGGGCAGGTCCTCCCCGGGCACCTGCAGGCGTCGCGGGTTCCAGAAGTAGCCGGTGGCGAGGGCCACTCCACGGGCGCGGCGCCGGTGCGGCCGGCCGTCCCGCACCGTGTGGACGACGAACCGCTCGCCCTGCGGACCCGGAGCGACCGGCTCGACCCGCTCCACCGCCTCGTGGAGGGCCAGTGGCACCCCGTGCCGCTTGACCACCTCCCGGTAGTAGACCAACGCCTGGCGCCGGTTCGGCTTGACCTCCGGGATGGTGAACGGCACGTCCGCGATCTCCAGGCGCTCGCGCGTGGTGAAGAAAGTGAGGTCGGTGGGATAGGCCTGGAGGCTCGCGCACAGCGGCCCTTGATCGACCAGCAGGGTGGTGAGACCCCGGCGCACCGCCGCCGCTTCCACCGCGATGCCGGTGGGACCGGCGCCCACCACCAGGAGGTCCAGCACGGGCTCACTCATCAGATCTCCCGACTCATCGTGTAGAGGTGGTCCACCGGAGCGTGGCCGCGTCCCAGGGGCCGGGCGGCCTCGATCGCCCCGCGCAGGTACTCGATCGCTCCGGCGACGGCGGGTGCCAGCGCCTCGCCCGCCGCGAGCCGGACGGCGATCGCGGAGGACAGGGTGCAGCCGGTGCCGTGGGTCGCCCGGGAGGTGATCCGCGCGTTGCGGAAGCTCCGGGGTGGCTCCCCGCTCGCGGCCGTGACCAGCAGGTCCTCCACCTCGTCCCCCTCGCCGTGCCCCCCCTTGAGGAGCACCGCCGGCCCGCGCGCCGCCAGGGCCCGCGCCGCCGCCAGGCGCTCCTCCCGAGTGCCCACCGGCAGGCCGGTCAGACGGGCGGCCTCCGGGAGGTTGGGCGTCACCAGGCTCGCCAGCGGCAGGAGCTCCGCGGCGAGGGTCTCCACCGCGTCGTCGGCGAGCAGGGCGTCCCCGCTCTTGGCGACCATCACGGGATCGAGGACCACGGGAGGCAGCCCGCCCGGGAGCCGGCCGGCCCACCGCTCCAGGCAGCCCGCGACCGCCCGGGCCACCGGCGCGCTCGACAGCATGCCGATCTTCACGCCGTCGACGCCCAGGTCCTCGAAGACGGCGTCGATCTGTGCCGTCACCACCTCAGCGGGGATCTCGTGGACGGCGGTGACCTCGCGGGTGTTCTGGGCGGTGACGGCGGTCACCGCGCTCATCCCGTAGGCGCCGTGCGCGGCGAAGGTCTTGAGGTCCGCCTGGATGCCCGCGCCACCGCCGGAGTCGGAGCCGGCGATGGTGAGGAGACGCAGAGGAGCCATCGCTAGGTTCCAACCCCTGCCTCGTGGCCCCCATTCCTCCGGGCGCGCACCACCAGGAGCGCCACCGCCACCACCAGGACCCCCAGGCTGATCGCCTGGGCCAGCGTCAGGGCGCCAAGGAACCGGTCGTCCTTGGCGCGCAGGATCTCCACCAGGAATCGTTCGATCGCCAGCAGGCCGAGCACCGCCATTCCGGTCACGCCGGCGTTCGGCCGGCGGCGGATCAGCCACAGGCCGAACCCCCAGATGGCCAGCGCCGCCAGGGTCTCGTAGACCTGGGTCGGATGGACCGCCATGAGCTGGGAGTCGGGGATCGAAGCGGGCAGGTGGACGCCGAACTGGTGACGCAGGGCTCCGGCGGTCG
>CAZIIB010000346.1:0-4900 GCA_964539125.1 uncultured Thermoanaerobaculia bacterium
TCCCTCGAAGCAAGATCGAGGGCCTGGCCGATCGCCCGCGTCCGGCCCGGCCCTGGGGTTTCTGACTCCGATGGAGCGGGGCGAGGCGGCGCGAACCGGCGTGCACCTCCTCGCCCCCGCCGACCTCGAGGTGGAGCGGCTGAGCCGGGAGATCCCGGAGGCCGGCTCCTTCTGGGGAGCGCTCCTCGCCAGGGGGCTCGAGCTCGCCGGCGTCCCGACGGGGCGGCTCGCCCTCGCCGGCCATCCCGGAGGCGGGCTCGCGGTGGCCTTCTCTCGGCGCCTGGAGGCGGCGGGCTGGCCGGTGACCGACGGCCACGAGGTGGTGCGGCTGCTGCGCAAGCGCAAGGGGCGGGGCGATCTCGAGGACCTGCGCCGAGCGGCCGCGGGCACGGTGGCGGCCTTCCACCGGGTCGCGGAGATCCTGGCGGCGTCCCTCCCGTCCACGGCGGGGGGAGCCTTGCGCTTCGAGGACGGGCCCTTGACCGTGGGGCGCCTGCGACGGGAGGTGTTCGAGACGCTCTCGGCCCACGGCCTCGAGCAGCCGGAGGCGGCGATCCTGGCGCCGGCGGAGGAGGGCGCCATGCCCCACTCGATCGGCACCGACGAGCGCGTGCTCCGGGCCGGAGAGTCGCTGGTCGTCGACCTCTTCCCGCGCTCGCGACTGTTCGCCGACTGTACCCGGACCTTCTGCGTCGGCGAGCCGCCGAAGGCTCTGGCGCGGGCTCACGCCGCCGTCGCCCGAGCGCTCGAGGCGGCGCGCCGCGGAGCGCGCCCCGGGGTGCGGGGTTGGAGCCTCCAGGAGGCGACCTGCGCCGGCCTCGGCGGGCAGGGCTACGAGACGCCCATCAGCCACCCGGGCACGGAGCGGGGCTACGTCCACAACCTGGGGCACGGGGTGGGCTACGAGCTGCACGAGTACCCGAGCTTCCGGAAGGAGGCGGGGGCCGAGGGCGTGCTGGCCGCAGGCGACGTCATCACCCTGGAGCCGGGCCTCTACGACGTGAACGAGGGCTGGGCCGTGCGCCTCGAAGACCTCCTCGTCCTGGGCGAGGACGGAGTCGCCGAGGACCTCACTCCCCTCCCGTACGACCTCGATCCCCGGGCCTGGTAGCACGAAAGGGCTCGGAGCCGGGACCGCTCACGAGAGCTCCCGTGGACGAGGCAATGCCGCCCGCCGGGTGACCGGCGGGCGGCGCGAGGGTTGGCGGGACCGGGGTCGCGCCGGGCGCGCCCCCCGGCGGGCCTCAGCGGGCGTCTCTGTACGCGGCGATGGCGCTCGACAGGAACGGTCCGCGATCGTCGTCGACGATCACGCCCGCCGCCACCAGCCCGTCCAGGGAGCCCTGGACGCACGTCAGGTAGGCCTGGAAGCTCGGCCACTCGGCGTCGAAGCTGCACGGGATCTCCGGCAGGAGCACCGTCTTGCCGGCCTCCACGTTGCGCAGGCTGTTGCGGACGCCGCCCGGCCACAGAACCTCGAGGTTTCCCTTCTCGGCGCTCCCCAGGCCGAAGCCCAGCTCCAGGGCGTGCTGCGAGGAGAAGCTCGAGCCGCCGAGGACCGGTAGCATCGAGGTGGGACCCTGGTGGGGGGTGAACTTCACGATCGCGCCGATGCCGTCGCGGTTGACCGCACCGTCGGGCAAAGTGCCGACGCTTCCCCGCGTCCGGACCTTGATCCAGTGGTTGCCGTTGCCGCTGCTGAGCTCGAGGGTCAGGTTGCCGGCGGGCAGCACGAGCGGCGGGTAGACCTCGGTCATCACTCCGGTGGCGGGGGTGATGACGAGCTGGAAGAGCGAGATGGCGTCGAACGGCGAGCCCAAGGGACCGCCGGTGAGGAACGTCATCGGCAGCAACCCCGGCTGCCCCGGAAGGGTCCGGTGATTGGCCACCGTCACGATGTCGAAGAAGCCGTCCTCGTTGAGATCGCCCGTGGCCACGCCGTGGACGCCACGGAATCGGTGGTCGGTCGTGAAGGCCCCCGTGTCGTACTCGAGCTGGCCCGAGCAGACGCCCTGGTTCTGGATCAGGACGCCCGGGTTGTCCAGGACGATGACCTGCAGGAGGTCGACACCGCCGTGGTAGAGGATGTCGACGTCGCCGTCGTTGTCGTAGTCGAACATCGACGTGCCCCAACCGAAGGGGTCGGCCTGGGGCGGGCCGGCGTGGGTGTAGGTGCCGTCGGCGTTTCGCGTCCAGAGCGCAGAGCGCTTCTCGGCCTCGCCGGACGTGATGTAGTCCCCGACGTTGGTGGCGAAGAAGTCCAGGGTGCCGTCGCAGTTGACGTCACCGAAGGACAGGCCCATCCAGACGCCGTCGTAGTCGAGACCGACCGTCTGGGTGATGTCGGTGAAGCTCCCGGTCCCGTCGTTCTTGAAGAAGCGCAGCCAACCACGGTCCTCGGAGGGCTGGGTGGAGTCGGGCCCCTGGTTGTCGGCGCATAAGATGTCCACGTCACCGTCCAAGTCGAGATCGACGAAGGCGGTGGCCCAGGTCCAGGCGGCGCCGGTGGTGCCGGGCTGGTCCATGTTGGATACGTCCTCGACGCCGGAGGCGGCGCTCACGTCGGCGAAGGTGTTCCCCCCTTGGTTGAGGTACAGGATGTTGTGCTGGAACAGAGAGTAGTCGGGACCGCGGACGTAGAGCGGGATCCGGTGCTCCCACCCCTCATAGGTGTTCGCCACGAAGAGGTCGAGCAGGCCGTCGCCGTTGGCGTCGCCGAAGGTGCAGGAGACTCCCCACCGGCCGTAACCGTCGGTGTTGGACGTGGCGCTGATGTCGGTGAAGGTTCCGTCGCCGTCGTTCTCGAACAGGAGGTTCGCCTCGCGGTTCAAGTTCATCACGTAGAGGTCTTCGTCGCCGTCGTTGTCGATGTCGCCGTAGCAGACGCCTGAGCTGTCGAACGCAGTGGCGTCCACCCCGGCGGCGGCGGCCACGTCGACGAACGAGAGGCTCCCGGTCTCCCGGAGCTGGTTCGAGAACAGGCTGTTGGGCGTGCCGGGGCCATTGGGGGCATAGATGTCCAGATCGCCGTCGCCGTCGAAGTCGAAGATGGCGACGCCCGGGTTGCCGCGAGGCTTCATGGGGCTCGTCTGCTGGTAGCAGCAGTTGAAGTAGGGGATCGAGACGGGGAGCGCATCCAGTGCCAGGCGGCGCAGGGGGAACCTCGCCGGCGGCGTCCGCTCCCAGACGATGCCGACCTGTGAGGCCACGTCGTCGAAGGTGACGCCCCCGTCCGCGGAGGCGGGTACGGCGGCCAGCGCCGCCGCCAGGGCCAGGACCACCACCAGCGACCCGCCGATGGCTGGGATCCAAGTCTTGCTTGCGTTCATCGAAACCTCCTAGCGCCTCTATCCGTTTGATGAGTCCTCGCCACCTTCCTGTCGCGAGGGGTGTCCGCGTCCCCGCCGCCGTCGGGCACGGCGAGGTCCACCGCCTGGGTGACGTCCTCGAAGGTCGCAGGGCCGTCCTCTACATTTCAGCAGCTATGTGCACGCTGAGGCGTGGAACGAGACGTCTGACTCGGGCTCGAGAGCCACCGCCGGCGGCACCCGGGGGCGCGCCGCGCCGTCACCGCGGTGGGGCGCGGGGTCCCGCTCCCCCTTGACCCGCCGCGCCGGATGGTCCATAAACTCCGGATCATGGCCGACGACACCGTTCCCTCCGCCGCCGACTACGAGAAGCTGGGGCTCTTCTACCTGGGCCGCGGGGTCGACGCCCCCGACGGGGAGCCCACGGCCGCCCCGCTGCTCTACGACTCGCGCAACCTGACCACGCACGCCGTCTGCCTGGGCATGACCGGCAGCGGCAAGCCGGGCCTCTGCCTGTCGCTCCTCGCGGAGGCGGCGATCGACGGCGTGCCGGCTATCGCCATCGACCCCAAGGGCGACGTGGGCAACCTGCTGCTCACCTTCCCGGAGCTCCGGCCCCAGGACTTCGAGCCCTGGGTGGACGAGAGCGAGGCGAACAGGCGCGGGATCAGCGTCGAGGATCTCGCCCGGGAGACCGCCGAGACCTGGCGCCGCGGGCTCGCGAAATGGGGTGAGGGAGCGGACCGCATCGCCCGGCTGCGGGCGAGCGCGGCCTTCCACATCTACACGCCGGGGAGCACCGCCGGGACCCCGGTGTCGGTGCTCTCGTCGCTGGCGGCGCCCGGCCCCGAGCTCGCCGCCGACGGAGACCTGATGCGCGACCGGGTGGCGACCGTCGCGACCAGCCTCCTCACCCTCCTCGGCCGCGACGCCGATCCGGTGCAGAGCCGGGAGCACATCCTGCTCTCCATGCTCTTCGACGACGCCTGGCGCGCCGGGCGCGACCTCGACCTCGCCACCCTCATCCGCTCGATCCAGGAGCCCCCCTTCCAGCGCGTCGGCGTGCTCGACCTCGAGTCGTTCTTCCCGGGCAAGGACCGCTTCGGCCTGGCCATGGCCTTCAACAACCTGCTCGCCTCGCCGGGGTTCGCCCCCTGGCTGGAGGGGGAGTCGCTCGACCCCGGCCGGCTGCTCTACACGCCCGAGGGCCGGCCGCGCATCGCGATCCTCTCGATCGCCCACCTGTCCGAGGCCGAGCGGATGTTCTTCGTCACCCTGCTGCTCTCCGAGACCATCGCCTGGATGCGGCGCAGCTCGGGCACCTCGAGCCTGCGGGCGATCCTCTACATGGACGAGGTCTTCGGCTACCTGCCACCGGTGGCCGCGCCGCCGTCGAAGCGGCCGTTCCTCACCCTGCTCAAGCAGGCCCGGGCCTACGGGCTGGGGCTGGTGCTCGCCACCCAGAACCCGGTCGACCTCGACTACAAGGGTCTCTCGAACGCCGGCACCTGGTTCCTCGGCCGGTTGCAGACCGAGCGGGACCGCGACCGGGTGGTCGACGGCCTGGTCGGCGCCGCGGGCGGCGGCCTCGA
>CAZIIB010000347.1:0-4900 GCA_964539125.1 uncultured Thermoanaerobaculia bacterium
GGACGCCCCCACCCGTGGTGGGGCTGAGCGGCCCGGCGGCTGATAGGATTTCCTTCTGCCGCCATGTCGGAAGACCTCCCGAACCCGCCGTCCCGCCCCGTCGACCGCTTCGGCCGGCCGGTGCGTGATCTTCGGATCTCGGTCACCGACCGCTGCAACTTCCGCTGCCCCTACTGCATGCCCCGCGAGGTCTTCGGCGCCGAGTTCGAGTTCCTGCCCCGCTCGGCGATCCTCCACTTCGGGGAGATCCGGGAGCTGGTGCGCATGTTCCGCCGGCTCGGGGTCGAGAAGATCCGGCTGACCGGTGGCGAGCCCCTCCTGCGCAGGGACCTCCCGCGGCTGGTCTGGATGCTCGCCGAGGTGCCGGGGCTGGAGATCGCCCTGACCACCAACGGGGCGCTCCTCGCCCGCCACGCGCGGGCCCTGGCCGACGCCGGCCTCGACCGGGTGACGGTGAGCCTGGACTCCCTGGACGAGGAGGTCTTCGCTCGCATGAACGACACCCGGGTGCCGGTCACCCAGGTGCTGGCCGGGATCGAGGCGGCGGCCGGCGCGGGCCTCACGCCGATCAAGGTGAACGCGGTGGTCCGCCGCGGGGTGAACGATCACACGGTGGTCGACCTGGCCCGTCACTTCAAGGGCACGGGGCACATCGTCCGGTTCATCGAGTTCATGGACGTGGGCACGACCAACGGCTGGCAGATGGGAGAGGTGGTGCCGGGCCGCGAGGTGGTGGAGCGGATCGCGGCGGAGCTGCCGCTCGAGCCGGTGGCGCCGAACTATCCGGGTGAGGTGGCGCGGCGCTTCCGCTACGTGGACGGCGGGGGCGAGATCGGGTTGATCACGTCGGTGACGCAACCGTTTTGCGGCGGCTGTACGCGGGCGCGGTTGTCGGCGGAGGGGAAGCTCTATACCTGTCTCTTCGCCACGGGGGGGACGGACCTGCGGGCGTTGCTGCGGGGCTGGGTCCCGAACGAGGAGATCCAGGCGACGATCGAGGGGGTGTGGCGGGGGCGGGTGGATCGGTATTCGGAGGAGCGGACGGAGGCTACGGGGCGGCGGGCGAAGATCGAGATGTCGTATGTCGGCGGGTGAGGGCTGGGGGTGGTTGGGTTGGGGGTGGTTGGAGCGCGCTTGCCGTAGACACGGCCGCGTGAGCGGTGGCTTTCTCGGCGGCAGACTGCGCCGGCGAGAAACCACGCGCTCCCGTGGCCTGCCTCCTTGGCAGTTGGAGCTGCCGCTCCGCCACGGAGGGGAGAGAGGGGGTGGATCGGCGTTCGTCGGACTCCTGACCGCAGGGCACCCGACGCCTGAAGCGGCCGAGCTCCGCCTCGGCCGGGCGAACGTCGCGACGGCCTCCTTGCGACGAATCCACGGAAAGCGCGAAGGACCCGAGAGGGCGGGGCGTCCCGAAACTCGTCCAGGGAGTTGAGGACAGGGCCCGGGCCGGGTGGTGGCGTCCCCTTCCCCGACCACGGCGCTTCGCGCCGCGGTGCCCGAGGGTGGGAAGGGGATCGAAGGGGTTGCGGGGGGCGGCCGCCCTAGTGCGCGGGGATCTCCAGGACCTGGCCGGGTTGGATTCTGTTGGTTCTGATCTCGTTCGCCGCCTTGATCTCGTCCACGCTGGTGCCGTGGTTGTGGGCGATCCGCCAGAGCGTGTCGCCGCGGCGCACCTGGTAGCGGACGGCGGCGGCGGCCAGCAGGTCTTGCGTCTCTCCGGCCCTGTCCGCCGGTCCGAGGCTCGACATGTAGTCGCTGTAGGGCTCGGGGAAGACGGCGACGTGGTAGTGGGGCGGGTGGTGCTCGCGGTTGGCCTCGAGCACGCCGGCACCCTCGAGCGAGAGGAGCGTCGTGGCCAGCCAGCTCCGGCAGCGCCGGGTCGCCGGGACCCTCAGGTCCACCGCTATCCCGGTGGGGTGGACCGAGCGGGGCGAGGCGTTCCACGGCTGGCGGCTCTTCGGGCGGGTCAGGCTGGTGACCGTCAGGCGCTCGCCGCAGCTCTGGTGGAACTCGGCGGCCAGGCGCTCGAGGAAGAGCTTGACCGTCGGGCGCGCGTAGGGGAAGGCGACACCCGGCTTGACGTCGTAGTCCTGGTCTCCGGGGATTCGCACCAGGTAGCCGAGCTCGACGAACTTGCGCACCTGGCTCGGGGTGACGAGATAGGTGTACTGGTGGAGCCGGGCCTCCCGGTTCTGGCGTTCGAGGGAGGCCGGCGTGGGCCGCAGGCTCTGGGCGGCGGCGGGAGGGGGGGCGATCACGGGGAGGATCGCGAGCAGGGCGAGTGCGGGCAGGGCGCAGGCGCACCGGAGGGTACGGACTCCTGAATTCATCGGGGGTCTTCTCCTCTACTCTCGTTCTCGATGCCGCCGCCGGCGCGAACCTCCCGCTCCGGGGCTACCGGCCTGTTCGGGTGGCGGGCTCGACCCGGCAGTATAGCGTGCGCTCCGGAGAGCTTTCCAGCCCCCGCGGGTCAGGGCATCAGGATCTCCACGGGGTAGCCGATGAACAGGCCGGACTCGATCACTCCGGGAATCGCCTTGATCTCGGTCTCGAGGGTGGCGGCGATGGTCGGGAAGCGGGCGTCGAGGATCAGGTTTCCCGCCTCGGTGACCACCGGGCCGTCCTTGCTCGCCGCCGCACGCAGCCGGGTCTCGGAGGCGCCGAGCCGGTCCAGCCGCTCGATCACCAGGTGCAGGGCCTCCGGCCGGGTCTCCACCGGCACCGGGAAGCGCGTGCCCAGGCGCTCGACGCGCTTCGAGGGGTCGATCAGGATGAAGGTCATCGGCTGGCTGGCCATCACCAGCTTCTCGCGGAACATCGCGCCGCCCCGGCCCTTGAGCAGGCCCACGACGCCTCCGAGGGAGGCCACCTCGTCGGCGCCGTCGAACCCCCAGTCGGGCCGGGCTTGGGCGAGGCCGGTGGTGGGGATGCCCAGGGCGGAGCACGCCAGCGCCACCTCGGTCGAGGTGGGCACGGCGGTCACCGCCAGGCCTTCGCCCGCGATCCGCCGGGCGATGGCGTGAAGGGCCAGGAAGGCGGTCGAGCCCGAGCCCGCGCCGATCACCTGCCCGTCCTTCACCTCGCGGGCCACCCGCTCGGCGACCGCCTCCTTCTCCGCCCGGTTCGAGATCTCTCCGGACCACTCCCGGAACTGGTCGCTCGTCGGCCATTTCATTGGGATCTGTCCTCTCGGTTGCCGGAGCCGGGGCGATTCTACAGGGGAATCCGCGAGGCGGCTTCGGCCGCCAGGGGATCGTCGCGCTCGCCGCGGAGCTCCCGGCGGAGCGCCGCGAAGGCGATCATGGCCGCGTTGTCGCCGGAGTAGACCAGAGGGACCAGGCGCAGCTCGATCTCTTGGGCTTCGGCCCAGGCGGCCAGCTCCCGCCGGAGCAGGCGGTTCGCCGCCGCGCCGCCCGAGACCGCGAGCACCCCTCGGATGCCCCCTGCGCGGCGGAGCCGCTCGAGGCGATCGAGCACCTGGCCCACCGCCGCCGCCCGGAAGCCGGCGAGGAGGTCCAGCACCGCGGGCGGAAAGATCGGCTTCTCCGCCGCCGGTCGGGTGGCGACGCCGGCGCGCTCCAGGGCCTCGATCGCCGTGAGCGCCTGGGTCTTGAGCCCCGAGTAGGAGAAGTCCAGACTGTCGGCGCCGCACGAGGGCACCGCGAACGGCCGGCGGGAGGCCTCGCCGAGCTCGGCCAGCTCGTCGACCCGGGGGCCCTGGGGGTAGGGCAGCCCCAGGCGCTTGCCCACCTTGTCGAACGACTCGCCCATGGCGTCGTCCCGCGTCTCGGCGAGGGTCTCGATCCGGGCGCCCGTCACCTCCACCAGGGTCGTGTGCCCTCCCGAGAGCACCAGGCCCGTGAGCTCCTCCGGCACCGGCTCGGCCGGCGCGCCGCCGTCGCCCGGCGGCCGCAGGAAGGGGGAGACGAGGTGGCCTTCCAAGTGGTGGACGGCGTGGAAGGGCCGGCCCAGGCCGAAGGCGAGGGACTTGCCGAGGGACAGGCCGACCAGGAGCGACCCCACGAGCCCCGGACCGCGGGTGGCGGCGACGGCGTCGACGTCCGCCAGGGCGAGTCCCGCCTCGGCGAGAGCCGCGGCGGAGACCGACGGCCAGTTCGCCAGGTGCTCGCGCGAGGCGATCTCCGGCACCACGCCGCCGTAGGGCCGGTGGGCGGCGAGCTGGCTCGAAACCACCGAGGAGAGCACCCGCCCCCGGCCATCCACCAGGGCGCAGGCGGTGTCGTCGCAGGAGGTCTCGATGCCCAGCACGACGGGCTTCGCCGGCGCTTCGGGCCGGGCTCGGTCCATGGTCGTCTCCACTCCTTTCGGCCGTCGCCGGATGGTAGACTGGCCGCCTTCCGCGGGGCGTCCACTCTCCGAACCCCTCCAGGTTAGACCATGACCGCAGCCATCGCCATCAACGGCTTGGGTCGCGTGGGCCGCGCCCTGCTCCGGATCGTTCGGGAGCGCCCGGAGCTCGAGCTGGTGGCGGTCAACGACCAGGCGGAGCCCGCCGTCCTCGCCCGACTGGTCGCCCACGACACACTCCATGGGCCCTACCTCGGGGAGGTGGCGGCGGCGCCGGGGGCCCTCGTCCTCGACGGCCGGCGGATCCCGGTCTTCGGGGCGACGGAGCCCTCGGGGGTTCCGTGGGACGAGACGGGCGCCGAGGTCGTGGTGGAGTCCACGGGCCAGTTCCGGGAGCGCGCCCAGGCGGCGGGCCACCTCTCGGCGCCCGGCGGACCGGTCGCGCGCGTCGTGGTCTCGGCCACCGCCGAGAACGTGGACGCCACCTTCTGCTTCGGGATCAACCACGGGAGCTTCGATCCGGAGCGCCACCGGGTGGTCTCGAACGCCTCGTGCACGACCAACTGCGTGGCGCCCCTGGCGCGCGTGCTGC